>JAWVEW010000478.1:0-5553 GCA_033856495.1 Miltoncostaeaceae bacterium
ATCCGTACGGAGTGCGGGACTGCACCCGCGGTGGCGCCGACACAGGTTGACGCACTGCGTGTGTCCGCGATATCGAGCGCCTGGCGACGGCAGGCCTTGGCCTTCGGAAGCCCGGCACCAGGGCGGACGAGCTCGACGGTGTCCTGGAGGCCGCCGGGATGGAGGTGCCCGACCGCGCTGACGATCGTCCCGTCGAATGGCACGCGAATCTCGTTGAGTGGAGTGTGCCCGCTGTAGGGATTTTTCGCGTCCGTTGGATAGGTGAACGTTCCGTTCTTCCCGGTGTCGGCGAAGGTATCGAAGACCGGGTAGCTCTCCCCTCCTCGGACGTCCATCCATACCGGGAGCACGGGCCTGACGCTCCCTGCAAGCGGCGTGTTCGCCGGAATGAAGTCGATATCCCACACCAGGCGGACACGCGCCCGTGACGGCAATTGGTTGTGGATCATCTGGTCGAGATGCCAGCGATCAGTCGTCTTGTACGGATAGCCGTAGCCGCGCGGAATGTGGAAGACGGTCTTCTCCTCCCCACCGAAGAAGAACGGCCCTCGAGTGCCGTCGATCCATACCGCATGGTGCAGATGGATGACGTTGACCGGTGGAACCTTCCCGTTGAGGTACTGCAGATCGGGGCGCATCCGGACGATGTAGCCGTCAGCGGCCGGCTTTTCGTTCTGCGGGATCGCAACGATCTTGATCGAGTTCTGCCCGGGGAGGACCTCGATCGGCGCTGTCTGGAAGTGAAGATGCTGGATGCCGGTGTCGTTGGACCAAGCCCGAGACGGCGGCGAGCTCTGACGAGGGGCGGCGGCACCCGAGGATGCGCGAAGAGCGTAGGAACCGCAGATGGCGGCGAGCAGTGCGGTGGCCACGGCCACGTGTGGCACGCGGCGGCGGCGCACGGGAATCGCGAGGGCGGCCCGCGGGGGATGTGGATGTTCGCGTGTGGTGATGGCACGAACGTATCCAAACCCTTACGCGCCCGTCACCGCAGACCCCGCAAGATCCGGGGCGCGGCGCGCGGCTGGAGTCGCTCTCCGCCCGGCCGAGGAGCGCGGGAGGCGACCTGAGGTGAACGCGATCTCGGCGGCCAGTGGCGTTGGCGCGCCCCGCCCGGAGTCTTGAGCTCAGCGGCCGCGTCGCGGCCCGACCAGAGACGATCGGCCCGCGGCCGGGGTCCGGGCCCGGCGCCACCGAGAGCGCTCGCCGGGTAGCGCCAGCCGCCGCGAGCGCGGCAATCGACCGCCTTCAACAAGACCTTGCCTCGTCGGATCGGGGACGCCCTTTGCCGCCCGACGACAATCCGCCGAGTTAGCCCTTTGCCGGCCACAACCACCCGCTTGGGTCACCACGCCGGCGAGACCCTCTGCCATGCTGAGGCCAGTCGAGGTTGCGGCGGAACGCAAGCGGCACGAGCCGCGCTCCGCCCCTCTCCCGGGTGCCGTCCCCCCCAGAGCGTGCTCAGTCCGATGAGCACGGACCCGCGCCGTCCAGCGATCGCGATCCCTCTGCGCGAGGCGCCCGCTGCCCGACACAACGGGCACCACGCCTTCCCGGAGACATCCAGGAACGGCCATCCCGCGAACGGGCCCGTCACCTTCACCCATCCATTTGAGGACTCAAGCATGCCGAGCCCCGTCATCAGCAGCCTCGTGGGATGCAGGTCCTCTTCGGACGGCGGGACGCGGGCGCTCGGACTGCTCGAGCTCGGCATGCTCGCCCTCGTGGTGCTGGTCATGACGCTGATGAGCGCCACGGCTCGTTCGGCCACCGCGGGCCCGCTCACGTTCACTCCCGTCGCCGACTCGTACGTCCTGTCCGATCTGCCGACGAACAACTCCGGAACGCGCGCGCAGCTGCGCGCCGACAGCTCCCCGTTCGTGCGCGCATACATGCGCTTTGACGTGCAAGGTCTGAGCGGTCCGGTCAGCTCGGCGATTCTCCGCGTCTACGCCAACGCGGGCCACGCCACCGGCTACGCGGCCTCGGCGGTCACGGACACGGGCTGGGGCGAGACGACGATCATCTCCGACAACGCACCCGCGATCGCCGCGACGCCCGCGGGCTCCTCTGGCGGCTTCAGCGCCGGGGCCTGGACCCAGGCCGATGTGACGCCGCTGGTCCAGGGCAACGGCCTCGTCAGCCTCGCTCTCACGACCACGAGCCTCACCGCCATGGGCGTGGCAAGCCGGGAGTCGGGCGCCAACGCGCCGCAGCTGGTCATCATGACCGCGTCGGCGTCGGACACGACCCCGCCGGCCGCGCCCACGGCCATGAGCGCGACCGCCGTCGGCTCCACCCAGGTCAGCCTGGCCTGGGACCCCGCCGCCGACAACGTCGGCGTCACCGGCTACCGGGTCTTCCGCGGCGCCGCCCAGGTCGGGACCCCGACCGCCACCAGCTTCACCGACATCGGCCTGAGCCCGGGCACCGCCTACAGCTACACCGTGAAGGCGGTCGACGCCGCCGGCAACGTGGGCCCCGCCTCGAACGCGCTCGCGGTGACGAGCGCCGCGCCGTCCGGCGACATCCAGGCACCGACCGCCCCGGCCACCCTGCGAAGCACCGCCGTCGGCTCAACTGAGGTGAGCCTGGCCTGGCAGCCCGCCAACGACAACGTCGGCGTCACGGGCTACCGGGTCTTACGGGACGCCGCCCAGGTGGGGGCCCCGACTGCCACCAGCTTCACCGACACCGGCCTGAGCCCGAGCACCGCCTACCGCTACACCGTGAAGGCGATCGACGCCGCCGGCAACCTGAGCCCCGCCTCGAACACGCTCTGGAAGACCACCGCCCCGCCGCCGCCCGACCCCCAGGCCCCGACGCCCCCGGCCAACCTGCGAAGCACCGCCGTCGGCCCCAACCGGGCGAGCCTGGCCTGGAGCCCCGCCACCGACAACGTCGCCGTCACCGGCTACCGGGTCTTCCGCGGCGCCGCCCAGGTCGGCACCCCGACCGTCACCAGCTTCACGGACAGCAGCCTGAGCGCGAGCACCGCCTACAGCTTCACGGTGAAGGCGATCGACGCCGCCGGCAACCTGAGCCCCGCCTCGAATGCGCTTTCGCTGACCACCGCCCCGCCGCCGGCCGCCGACCCGGTCATCGCCGCGGCCGGCGACATCGCCTGCGAGCCCTCGAACGCGAACCTCAGCGGGGCGAACATCAGCAGCTGCCAGCAGATGGCGGTGTCCGACCTGCTGGTCGGCGCGCAACTCAGCGCCGTGCTGGCCCTGGGCGACAACCAGTACAACTGCGGCGGCCTCCAGGCCTTCCAGCAGTCCTTCGACCCCAGCTGGGGACGGGTGAAGTCGATCATCCGGCCGGCGCCCGGCAATCACGAGTACCTCACCTGCGACAGCACGAACCCCAACGCCAGCGGGTACTTCAGCTACTTCGGCGCTGCCGCCAGCCCGGCCACCAACGGCTACTACAGCTACGACACCGGGGCCTGGCACCTGATCGTCCTGAACTCGCAGTGCAGCGCGGCCGGCGGCTGCGGCCCCACCAGCCCACAGGGCACGTGGCTCGCCAACGACCTGGCGACGCACAACAACATCTGCACGCTCGCGTACTGGCACATCCCGCTCTTCAGCTCCGGCGGGCGCACGAGCGGAACCGTCAAGCCCTTCTGGGACCAGCTCCACGCGGCTGGTGTGGATGTGGTGCTGAACGGCCATGACCACTCCTACGAGCGCTTCGCCCCCCAGACGCCCGGCGCGGGTGCGGACCCGGCCAGGGGCATCCGCGCGTTCGTGGTCGGCACCGGCGGGGCCAACCACACTGCCTTCAGGACGATCTCCGCGAACAGTGAGGTGCGGAACGACTCGACCTTCGGAGTGCTCGAGCTGACGCTGCACCCGGGCGGATACGACTGGGGCTTCGTCGCCCAGCAGGGGGCCGCCTTCACGGATGCCGGTTCGGCGAGCTGCCACTGAGACATGCGCCTCGCGGGCCTCGGGCCTGAGAAACGCCTCGGATGCTCGGGATGGCCCGCCCGTGTGGGTCACGCCGGAACGGCGACGTGGGCGGTCTCGTGCAGGGCGATCAGATAGCTCACCGGGCCGCGCACCCGCGGTGTGCGGATCCGCCGTGAGCTCCCTTGCGGGCGGCGCCGACGGTGCTCGCCCTCTGCGCTCAGCACGCGATTGACCTTCTAGCACTGATTCTCATCATCAGTCACGGGCGGAAGGGCGCGTTGGGTTTCGTCCGGATAAATGAGGCGCGAGCGAAATTGGGAATCAGATCCATTTTGCGGTAGGGTCCCGACCGTGCCGGGCCCGTTCGATCTCGCCTTCATGCAGCGGGGCCTGGTCGAGGTGCTGGTCCTCGCTGTGGCCGCGGGTCTTCTCGGAACCTGGATCGTGCTTCGCGAGCTGGCGTTCTTCTCCCACGCGACCGGGACCGCCGCCTTTCCGGGACTCGTGCTGGCCGACGGCCTGGCCTTCCCGGCTCCGCTCGGCGCCTTCGCCACCGCCGTGCTCTTCGCGGGCGGGGTCGGTGCGCTCTCGGCGCGCCGGCGCACGAGCTACGACAGCCTGACGGCCATCGTGCTGGTGGGGTTCCTCGCCGCGGGGGTGATCCTGGCAAGCGACGTCTTCCGCTCCGGCTCCAACGTCGAAACCCTCCTCTTCGGGAGCCTGCTCACGATCGGCTGGCGCGACATCGCCCTCGCCTGCGTGGCCAGCGGCCTGACGCTCGTGGCAAGCCTCTGCCTCGGACGGCGCTGGCTCGCGTCCGGATTCGACCCGGAGAGCGCCCGCTCGCTGGGCCTTCGCGCGCGGGCGCTCGATCCCGTCCTCCTCGCGCTCATCGCCCTCTCCACAATCGCAGCGCTCTCGGCGGTGGGGGCGCTGCTCGCCACGGCGCTCTTCGTGGTGCCGGCCGCCACCACCCGGCTTTTCTGCCGGCGCATCGTGATCTGGCAGGCGGCCACTGTCGCGCTCGTCGCCGCGGAGGGCGTCGCCGGCCTCTGGCTCTCCTACGAGACCAACGCCCCGCCCGGCGCCACCATCGCCGTCCTGGCGGGCGCGGGCTTCCTCGCGGCGCTGCTCGCCACCCGGCTCCCACGCGGGCATGTGGGGGTGGCGGTAGGAGCGTGTCTGGCCCTCGCGCTGCCACTGGTCGCGGGATGCGGCGGGACGGCGGCGTCGGGCGGCGGCGGCGCCCGGCTGGCGGTGATGGCGACGACGACCCAGATCGCCGACTGGGTGCGCCAGGTGGGGGGCGAGCGGGTGGACGTGCACCAGGTGCTCCGGCCCAACACCGATCCCCACGACTACGAGCCCCGCCCCCGCGACGTCGAGGCCGCCGCGGGGGCGCGGCTCGTGTTCGTGAACGGCGACCGCCTCGACGCCTGGGCCGCCAAGCTCGTCGAGCAGTCGGGCGGCAGCCCCGGGGTCGTGGATCTCGGGGCCAGCCTGCCGGTGCGGCTCGCGGGCGAGTCCAACGGGCCCGAGGCCTCGCGTTACGACCCTCACTGGTGGCACGACCCGGTGAACGCCGAGGCGGCCGTGCGCCGCGTTCGAGACGCGCTCGCAGCGGCAGCGCCGGAGG
>JAWVEW010000479.1:0-5970 GCA_033856495.1 Miltoncostaeaceae bacterium
GGCCGCGGCGCCCTGAGCCTGAGCCCGGGGCGGGTCAGGCTCACGCCAGCACGCGGGCGACCTCGCCGCTCGCGAAGCTGCGCTCCCCTTCGCGGGTGACCAGCCGCAGCCGGCCCAGCTCGTCCACGCCGGCGGCGTCACCGGCGACCGTCTCGCCTCCGAGGCCGAGCTCGACCCGCCGGCCGGCGAGCGCGTCGAGCGGGGCGAAGGCCCGCAGGAGCTCGCCGGGGCCCGCCGCGAGCCAGCCGCGATAGCGGCGGGAGAGGGCGCGGAGGAAGCCCGCCAGCAGCTCGGCGCGGGCCGGCGGCGCCCCGCTGTCGGCCAGCGAGGCCGGGGGCCAGCGCGCGTCGGTCAGCCGGGGGGCCGAGCGGACGTTCACGCCCACTCCGGCCACCACCCACCCCACCCGCTCCTGGTCGGCCGCCAGCTCCAGCAGGATGCCGGCGACCTTGCGACCGCCGACCAGAACGTCGTTCGGCCAGGCGACCGCGACCGACCCGACGCCCAGCGCCTGCAGGGCGTCGGCGAGGGCAACGGCGACGGCGATCGTCAGCGGGCCGGCGTCGACCGGGGCGACCGGCGGCCGCAGGAGCACCGAGACCAGGAGCGCCTCTCCCGGAGCCGCCTCCCAGGAGCGGCCGCGCCGGCCCCGGCCCGCACGCTGGTGGTCGGCGCCGACGACGGTGCCCTCCGACGCCCCCTCGCGCGCCAACGCCACCAGGTCGTCGTTCGTGGACCCGGTGCTGGGGCGCCAGAGGATCGGCCCGGCGAGCGGCGGCTCCAGGTCCGGCACGATCAGCGCCGGCACCACCAGGTCCTGGGCGCCGGCGAGACGGTAGCCGCGGCCGTCCGCCCCGACCGTGAGCCCCTGCCGGCGCAACGCGTCGACGTGGCGGTGCACGGCCGCCCGGGAGCAGCCCAGCGCCCGCGCCAGCTCGGGCCCCGAGACGCCGTCCGCGCCGGCCGCAGCGAGCGCCGCCCGCACCAGCTCGAGGCGCTCGGCGTTGGAGTCGCCGGCAGGCATCCGCTCAGTCTAGTGGCCGACCCGACCTACCCCTCGGCGACGGGGCGGTAGGTGCACACGTGCACGCCCGTGCCGCTGGTGACCGTGGAGACGAGCTCGAGGGTGCGCAGCGCGCCGTCGTCGGGGAAGATCGTCTTGCCCCCGCCGAGGATCACCGGCTCGATCATGAGTCGAAGCTCGTCGACCAGGCCCTCGTGCATGAGGGCGCGCACGAGCGTGGGGCTCCCCATGACCAACAGGTCGCCGCCGTCGGCCTCGCGCAGCTCCCGAATGCGGGCGGCGGCATCGTCGCCGGGGATGCGCGTGGTGTTGTCCCACGTCAGCTCGTCGTCGCCCAGCGTCTCTGACACGACGTACTTGGCGATGGCGTTCATCCGGTCGGCGAACGGGTCTCCGGCTCGCCCCGGCCACGCCGCGGCCATCGTCTGCCACGTCCGGCGCCCGAACAGCAGCGCCTCGGCCCTGGTCAACGCGTCGTCGTAGGCGCCGCCCACCACCTCCATGTCGAAGAACGGGTGCGACCAGCCGCCGTGGGCGAAGCCGCCGTCCGTGTCCTCGTCGGGTCCGCCTGGCGCCTGCACGACGCCGTCCAAGCTCATGAACTCGATGACCACGATGCGCACGGGACTCGCTCCTTCCTCGCTCGGGGGTACAGCGATGTAGACCGCAGCGCCGCTCCAGAATCATCGCGCCGACTCGCCCGCGTGCCCGACGGCTGCGCCTCTGCGAGTCTCCCGCCATGGCCCTGCCGCGATGGGATCGAGGAACCCCCGGCTGGTTGGTGGTCGGGGGGCTCCACGCGATCCCGATCTCGACGGCGGTGCGAGCCGGCGATCGCCGGCTCGTGTTCGCGCTCGGCCGCAGTCGGGGAACCCTGGCCCGCCTGCGCCAGGACCCGCACGCGGCGTTCTGCCTGATGGGGCGCGACGCTGCGTTCACCGCACACGGCCGTGCACGGATCCTGGGCGAGCTCGCGTCCGCCCCGGTGATCGCCGTCGAGCTGACCGTCGCCGGTGTGCAGGACCACCTGGCCGACGGGCGTACCGAGATGCTCGGCGGACCCGCATACCGCTGGCGCGACGAGCGGGCGGCCGCGGTGGAGCCCCGGATCATGGACGAGCTCGCGCGGATCGGGGCCGCCTCAACGGAGCGAGAGCGGGGGGAGCATGGGTGACTTGCCGCTGGCGGGCGGGTGCAACTGCGGGGCCGTCCGGTTCGAGGTGACCGCGCCGCTGGTCGGCGCCAGCTATTGCCACTGCCGGCGCTGCCAGCGGCGCAGCGGCGCCGCGGCGTCACCGAACGCCCGCGCCGCCCCGGGATCGTTTCGGGTGGTCTCCGGCGAGGACAGGCTGCGCGCCTGGAAGCCGCCGGACGGCTGGGAGAAGTGGTTCTGCGGCGACTGCGGCTCGTCGTTGTTCTCCCGCCACCCGGTCAGGACCGATCAGATCGGCGTCCGGATGGGCGCGTTCGACGGCGATCCCGGCGTTCGGCCGAGCGTCCGCCAGTTCGTCGCCTACGCCGCCCCGTGGGAGCCGATCCCGGACGACGGATTGCCGCGCCACGACGAGAGCATCCGCCGCTGATCCTTCGTCGACGGATCGGCGCCGGCGCCGCGACGGCGCCGCGAGCCATTCTGGCAAGCCGGTCTGGCGAGCCGGTCTGGCAATGCCAACGCCGCGATCTCAGGGCGGTCGGCCGGCGTCAGCGGCTCTCCGAGCCGGATGGTCATTTGACCGTCGCATGGGTGGTCAAATGGCCAAAAGGCCATCGAGGCACGCCAATCTGGCACGGGCGATGGCCCGGGGTGGGCGCGGGCGCAGCCGGGGGCGGGCCGGCGGGCCGGCGGCGCGGCGACGCTGCGATCTGACCGAGGGCGCCGGCGCCACCGGGCGGTGGCAGGGGGCGCCGCCCTCAGACAGGAGCCGCTCGGGGGCCGAGGTCGTCGCCCAGCGGCACCTCGGCCAGGTACGGCCGCCGGCCGCCGACCCCGAGCGCGAGCCGGCCGGCCGCCAGCTCGAGGAGGGCGTCGCCGACCAGCTCGCGGCGCCAGCCGGCGGCGAGCGCGTGCCCGTCGATCCCCTCCTCGAGGGCGGCGGCGAGGAAGGTCTCGATGTCATCGCGCGAGGCCACCAGCACCGGCGCGATCTCGGCTGCCGCGGCGCGGGCGCCGACCAGGACCTGGCCCAGCGCGACCAGCGGCTCCAGGCGTGCCCGCACCTCGGGCGGCGGCGGGGGCGGCAGGGGCAGCGGCGCCTCCTCCACGCCCGTCCGGATCGCCTCCAGGATGCCGTCCAGCTCGGCCGGGCGAAGGCGCTCCGGCAGCCCGCGCTCCCCCTGGATGCCCGCGCGGCTGGTGGCGCGCCGGCGCGCCAGCTCGAGCAGCGTGCGGTCCGGCACGACCCAGGCGGCCGGGCGGTCGCGTCGGGCGGCCTCGCGCTCCCGCCAGGCGGCCAGCGAGCGCAGGACGGCGCGGTCGGTGGGCGAGAGCCGCCCGTGGCCCTTCACGCGCCGCCAGGCCTCGTCCGGGTCCGGCACGAACCGCGCCCCGGGCCCGTAGCGGCGGGCGTGCTCGTCGGCGGCCCACTGCTCGCGCCCGAGGCGCTGGACGCGGGCCTGCAGCTCGTCGGCCAGCTGCAGGAGGTAGCGGACGTCGTCGGCCGCGTAGGTCAGCTGCTCCTGGGACAGCGGCCGGCGCGCCCAGTCGGTGTAGCTCTCCGTCTTCGCGAGCCGGACGCCCAGCGCCCGCTCCACCAGGCTGCCCAGGCTCTGGCCCGACCCCAGGCCCACGAAGCCGGCCAGGAGCTGGGTGTCGACGATCGCCGTGGGGCGGATGCCGAGCGCGGACACGAGCAGGATCAGGTCCGCCGACGGCGCGTGCATGATCACGGTCACGCTGGGATCGGCGACCATCTCGCCCACCGGCCCGAGCGGGGCACCCTCGATCGGGTCGAGCAGCTCCACCCTGCCGTCGACCGCGACGCTCACCAGGCAAGGCTGGGGGCGGTAGGTGCGCTCCCACAGGAACTCGAAGTCGATCGCGGCGCGGCCGGCGGCGCGGGCGTCCGCCGCCAGCGCGGCGGCGCCCGCGGCATCCGTGATCGGCTCGGGGGCGGACACGGCGGCTACCGTATCCGCTCGCCCGGACCCCGCGCCGCGCCGGCGCTCAGATCAGCCCCCGCGACGTCAGGAACTCCTGCGCCACGTCGGCCGGGTCCCGCTTGTCGAGGATCACCTTGGCGTTCAGCTCGCCCACCGCCTGCTGGGTCAGCAGGGCGTCGACCTTCTCGATGGTGCGCGTCAGCGAGTCGGGGGCGTCGCGCGCGTACGCCGCGTTCAGGACCGGGAAGCCGCGGAACGACGTGGACTCGAAGATCCGCTTGTCGTCCTGGAGCAGGATCAGGTGGAGGGTCGCCACCTGCGGGTCGGTGCCGAACGCGTACACGCACTGCGCCTGGCCCTGCTGGACGGGCCGGTAGCGCAGGGAGATGTCGACGCTGCGCACGTCCTTGAAGCGCACGCCGTAGAACCTCCTGAGCAGCGGCAGGCCGTCCGCGCGGGTCAGGTGCTCGGGGTTGGCCGCGTAGACGATCTGCGGGGACGCCCGGCCGAGGTCGCTGAGGGTGGAGAGGTGGTACCGGCCCACCGCGTCCTCGGTGCAGGCGACCTTGTTGTCGTTGTTGAAGGGGGCAGGCGGAAGCACCTCCAGGCCGCGGGCCTGGTACGCCCTGCTGATCGTGGCGAACGCGCGGTCGTCGTTCGGGTCTGGGTCCATCCCGAGGATGACGATGAGGGCGGTCCCGGTGTACTCGGGATAGAGGTCGATGTCGCCGCGGCGGATCGCGGCGTCGGCGATCTGGCTGCTGCCGAGGCTCTTGACCGTGGGCTTGAAGCCCTGGGCGGCGAGCGCCTTGGCGTAGAGCTGGGCGATGATCTGGTTCTCGGGGAACCCCTTGTCGGCGATCGTGATCGGCGTGCCGCCGCTCGAGCCGCCGCAGCCGGCGGCGACGAGCACGACGGCCAGAGCGGCCAGCGCCGCCGCGGCGAGCGATCGGTGTGACCTCACGAGATGCCTCCTTGGGTGGCGAGCCGGCGGGCGAGCCGCAGGCCGGTGGGGGTGGCGAGCCGCTCGACCGCCGCGAACAGGCCCTCCGCGACGAGCGCCAGCAGTGCGACCGGGATGGCGCCCGCCAGCATGACGTCGTTCTGATTGTTGTTCAGGCCGGCGAGGACGACATCCCCGAGCCCGCCGGCCCCGAGCAGGCCGGCCAGCGTCGCGGTGGCCACGATCTGCACCGCCGACGTCCGGATGCCGGCGAAGACCAGCGGGGTGGCGATTGGGAGCTCGACCCGGAGCAGCAGCTGCGAGGCGCTCAGGCCCATCCCGCGCGAGGCCTCCAGGGTCCCGGGGTCGACCGAGCGGACCCCGGTGTAGGCATTGAGGAGGATGGGCGGCACGCCCAGGGCCACAAGGCCGACGACGGCCGGACCCTGACCGAGGGACGAGAGCGCGACCGCGACCGCCATGATCGCGAAGGTGGGGACCGTGCGGCCCAGGTTCGCGATGGTCACCACCACGAAGGACGCCGCGCGGCCGAGCTTGGCGCAGACGACGCCCAGCGCCACCCCGACCGCCGCCGCGACCGCCAGCGCGGTCGCGGAGAGGACGACGTGGGTGCGGATGGCGCCGTCGACGAAGCCGCGGTTGGCCTCGTAGAAGCTCCACGTGTCCCCGAGCAGGCTCACCCTGCCGTCGCCCTCCGCCTCGTCCACGGGGCGAGAACGCGCTCGGCGCCCAGCAGCAGCAGGTCGAGCGCGACGGCCAGGGCGGTGGCGCAGACGGCGCCCACGACGATCGGGGTCAGGAACAGGTCCCGGTTGATCCCGTCGTGGTAGATCAGCTCGCCGAGCCCGCCGCCGCCCACCAGCACGCCGATCGTCGCGATCCC
>JAWVEW010000480.1:0-9498 GCA_033856495.1 Miltoncostaeaceae bacterium
CGAGCGCGGTCTTCCCGTCCTCGACCTGGGGGCGGCGGCCGGCCGGGTCGCGCTGGCGCTCGCCCGCGAGGGCGCCGAGGTGTGGGCGGTCGACGGCGCGGCGGCCATGGTGGACGAGATGGGCCGCCGGCTGCTGGACGAGCCGCCCGCGGTCGCGGCCCGGCTGCACCCGGTGCAGGCCGACCTCCGGTCGCTCGCGCTCCCGCAGCGAGGGCGCTTCGGGCTGGCGCTCGTGGCGATGAACACGCTGCAGGCGCTGCTCACGCCCGGCGACCAGCTCGCGGCGCTGAGCGCTGCGCGCGACCACCTCGCGCCGGACGGCGAGCTGATCTTCGACGTCGTGCTGCCGGACCTCGCCGAGGTCGCGGCCACTCTCGGGGTCGTCCGTCAGACCGGGCTCCACCAGGACCCGGCACGCGGCGTCACCCTCGCCCACTCCGCGTGGTACGAGTCGTTCGAGCCGATCACCCAGACGCTGCGCTTCACCGTCCAGATCGACGAGCACGGATCCGACGGGGCGGTGCGCCGGTACCTGCGCCGCCACACGGTCCACCTCTTCCTGCCCAGCGAGCTGCGCCACCTGCTCGCCCGTGCCGGGCTGGAGGTGGTCGAGGCCTACGGGGACTTCGAGGGGGCGCCGATCGAGCACGGCGCGCAACGCCAGATCTACCGCTGCCGGGCCGCCCGGCCATGAACGCGGTCCGGCTCTGCCACCTCTACCCCGGCGAGATGAACATCTACGCCGACCGGGGCAACATCGCCGTGCTCGAGCGGCGCCTGGCCTGGCGTGGGATGAGCCTGGAGGTGACCGAGGCGGGCATCGGCAGCGTCCTGCGGCCCGGCGCCCACGACCTCTATTACCTCGGCGGCGGTCAGGACCGCGACCAGGAGGCCGTGGCCGAGGATCTGGCGGCCACCAAGGCGGGGGCGCTGCGGGACGCGGTCGACGGCGGAGCGGCGATGCTGGCGGTCTGCGGCGGCTTCCAGCTCGCCGGGCACGGCTACACCGGCGTGGACGGCTCCCGGATGCCGGGAGTCGGGCTGCTGGACCTCGACACGGTCGCGGGGCCGACTCGCCTGATCGGCAACCTCGTCATCGACGCGGAGCTGGACGGGGAGCGCCGCACGCTCGTGGGCTTCGAGAATCACGCCGGGCGGACGCGGCTCGGTGCCGCCGCACGGCCGCTGGGCCGGGTCGTCCACGGCCACGGAAACAACGGCGAGGACGGCTTCGAGGGCGCGGTCCAGCACAGGGTCATCGGCACCTACCTGCACGGGCCGCTGCTGCCGAAGAACCCCGGGCTGGCCGACCGACGGATCTCCGGGGCGCTCGCGCACCGCGGCGGCGCGCGCGCCCCGCTGGCGCCGCTCGACGCCCGGCGGGAGGAGGCGGCGCACCGCAGCGCGGTCGCCCGCACGGCGCGCGAGTCGCGGCCGGTGCGGCGGCTGCTCGACCGCCTGCGCTGACGGCGACCCGCGCCGGCCGTCCGTACGAGGGGGCATCGACCTGCCCGGACGACGGGTAGCGCCCGGGTCGCCGACCGTAGACCCTTCCCCGGGGGACGAAGGGACCGGGAGCCGCATGGACGCAGTCGGTGGACGCCGTCGCAGGGAAGCGCTGCTCGGCCTCGCCGCGCTGGCGACGCTGGCCATCGGCGTGACCGCCGGGACGGCGGTCAGCGCCGCCGGCGCCGGCCCCGCCGCCGTCGCGCCGCCGCGGATCCCCGTCTCGCTGCAGAGCGAGCGGCTCGTGCAGCCGCTCCCGATCGTCTCGAGCTGCACGTCGGGCGGCGCCGCCTGCCAGCAGGACATCATCTCGCCCGGCTATCCGGCCATGACGCTTCGCGCCGGCGCGGCGGTGCAGCTGCAGCTGGGGGCCCCGGCCCGGTCGCTGAGCATCGAGCTCGGCGGCCTGAGCACCTCGCTGGAGTCCGGCCAGGTCGCGAGCTGGCGGGTGCCCCCGCAGGGCGGCGACGCCACCCTCACCGCCGTCTACCCGCAGGGGACGGTGGCGTACCTGATCCGATTCGCCCCGGCACCCGGGCCGGCTCCGCCTGCCGTCGCCGCGCCGGCCGCCGGTTCGGCGACGTCCCCCGCCGCCGGGTCGGTCGCCGCGGCGCCGCCGGTGGCCACCGTGTGCGCGCCGGCCGTGATCCACCTGGAGACCGCGCGCGGCAGCAGCGTGGCCGCATCCGCGGTCGGACCTGCCTGCCATGACCTCGGCGCGCCGCTCGCGGGCCTGGCGCCGGCGGACCTGGCGCGGGCCGCAGCCGGAACGCGGCTGACGCTCCGCGCCGGCTCGGCCCTCAGACTGCGCTTCGAGGCGCCTCCCCGGGGCAGCGTGCGGGTGGAGCTGCGAAGGGGCGCCGACCTGAAGGTCGCGCTGGTCGACCTGCTGCCGGCGGTGGCGACGACCTGGCGCGTGCGGGGCGGCGGCGGCGTGCTCGTCGTCGTGGCCCGCTTTCATGCCCCGGTGGCGGCCGGCGCCACGGCGCTGGTCGAGGCCCGCTACGCGGCCCGGCTCGTCCTCCGGTAGGCCGGGGCCTGTCCAAGGGCGGCGCCATTGGCGCGACCGAGGACACGGAGGGCGAGAGCGTCCGCACGCCGCCTGACGGCGGGGTCGTCCTGGACAGGCCCTAACCAGCGCCCGCTGCGGTGGGCGCCCGGGGCATCCGCGGCGCGAACTCTCCGAGCCCCGCGGATGCCAGCGGAGCGAGCGGCAGCTCGAGGCGGAAGGTCGCGCCCTGCCCATGCTGGCTCTCGACGACGACGACCCCTCCGTGGCCCTCGACGATGGCCTTCACGATCGTGAGCCCCAGGCCGACGCCCGGAATCTCCCGGTCGGTGGCCGTGGAGGCGCGGAAGAAGCGCTCGAAGAGGCGCCCCTGCTCGTTCTCGGGAATCCCCACGCCGCTGTCGCGCACCTCGACCACCGCCAGCTCGCCGCGGCGGCTGATCCGGACGTCCACGAGCCCGCCGTGGGGGGTGAACTTGAGGGCGTTGGAGAGCAGGTTGTCCAGGCTCTGGCCCAGCCGGCCGGGGTCTCCCTGGAAGTCCGGGATCGGCTCGCAGTGGAGCCGCAGCTCGATGCCGCGCTGCTCCGCCATGGGGGCGGCCACCTCGATCGCCTCGCCGGCGAGGCGGCCCAGATCCACGACCGCCGGGTCGAGCCGCATGCTGCCCTCCTCCAGCCGCGCCACGAAGAGAAGGTCGCCGACCAGGCGCTCCAGGCGTCTGGCGTTGCGGGCGATCACGCTCAGGAAGTGGCGGCGCTGCTGGTCGGTGAACGGGTCCTCGTCCTCGAGCAGGATCTCGAGATAGCCGCTGATCGAGGTGAGGGGGGTGCGCAGCTCGTGGGAGACGAGCGCGAAGAACTCGTCCTTGAGCCGATCGGCCTCGCGCTCGGCGCGCTTGCGCTCGAAGAACTGGCCCAGCTGGCTGCCGATGGTCGCCATCATCGCGATGAGCTCGCCGTCCGGACGCCAGCGCTCGCGCCGCGCGAACTCGATGACGGCGAGCACCTCGCCGTGGCTGCGGATCGGCAGGGCGATCGCGCTCCGCAGGCCCAGCCGCGCGGCCGCCGCGCGCTGCGGCGCGTCCGCCCCTGCGGAGGGGTCGTCGAGCCAGGCCGGCTCTCCGGTTTCCCAGACCGTCCCGGGCAGGCCGGCCGCCGCCGAGAGCGGCAACTCTCGGCTCGGCGGCCCGACGTCGAGGTCGGCGAGGCCTGCGTCGTGCCAGACGTCGTCGCAGCGGAGCCGCCTGGTCCTCAGGTCGACGCTCCACAGCATCCCGACGTCCCAGCCCAGGACCGTTCCGAGCGTCTCGAGGATCCGCGGCCCGGCCTCCTCCAGGCTCGCCGACTCGGCCAGCACCCGGGTGACGGCATGCTGGGCGCCGACGTAGCGCTCGGCGCGCCTGCGCTCGCTGATGTCACGCGCGAACGCGTTGACGCGGTGGCCGCCGTTGAGCGCGAGAGCCGAGATCGTGACCTCGACCGGGAACTCGTGCCCGTCGCGGTGGAGGGCGACGAGTTCCTGCCGACGGTGCAGCCCCGGGCCGTCGCCGGTCGCGAGGAAGCGCTCCAGCAGACGCCGGGCGGCGGCCCGCTGCCCCTGCGGGATGACCAGCTCGTCCAGGCCGCGGCCCATCGCCTCGGACCGCGTCCAGCCGAAGACCTCCTCGGCCTGGCGGTTCCAGTCGCACACGGCGCCCGCGGCGTCGATCGCGACGAAGGCGTCGTGGGCGGTCTCGAGGACGGCGCGATGGATGCTCGCCTGGCGATCCGCCTGCTGCGAGGCGAGCGCGTTCGCGATCGCGACGCCGAGGAGCTCGGCGAAGCCCGACAGGCGCTCCTCCGCGCCGGCGGCGATGGGCTCGGCGCGGGTGGTCGCGGCCAGGACCGCGCCCCAGAGGCGGCCGGCCACCCGCACCGGCGCCGCCACCGCGCTGCGGTATGAGGCGGCCCGCGCGATCCGCGCGATCGCGTCGCGCCCGAGGAGGGTGTAGTCGGCCACGCGCGCGGCCGCTCCGCTGCGGGCGACCTGGGCCAGCGCCCCGTCGCCGGCGAGCGGGAAGACGACGTCCATCTGGTGCTGGTGCGCACCCCACCAGCCCACGGTCACCGCCGCCGACTCGTCGAAGCGCGCCACCAGCCCGCACTCCACGCCCAGGAGCCGGCCCACCTCCTCGCCCGCCAGCGCGAACACCGCGTCGGGGGTGTCCTCACGCGCCACGGCCGTGGCCACCCGCCGCAGTGCGGCCTGCTCGGCGGCCATGGCCTGGTTCTCGTCCAGGCTTTCGATCGTCTCGGCGTGCAGGCGTGCGTTCGCCAGCGCCATGGCGGCGAGGTTGGCGAGGCCGCGGGCGTCCGAGCGATTGGCCGCCGAGAGCGTGTGCGGCTTTCGCCAGCTGCAGAAGATGGCCCCGAGCATCGCGGCCTCGCCCCCTTCCACGACTGAGGCGTGGTCGAGCTTGATGCCGACGAACGCGCCGGCGCCGAGCGCGTCGGCCAGGCGGGGCGGTATGCAGGGGTCGCGGCGCACGTCCTCGATGGCCAGCAGGGACTCCGGCTGGGAGAGCATGTAGTCCCAGATCGGCAGCCGCTGACGCTCCATGCCGACGGTCGCATCGAAATACGCCCTGCGCTTCGGGTCGGTCTCGGTCGTGTAGACCGCGGTGATCGTATGGCCGCCCTCGACCACGTAGCAGGTGGCCCGGTCCGCGCCGAGGGAGCGTTGGAGCGCGTCGGCGATGCCCTGGAGGGTGGTGGCGACGTCGAGCGTGCCCATCATCCCGGTGGCCTCGCTCACGATGCGCTCGCCGCTGCGCCGCAGGTCGTCCTCCAGGCGCCGGGCCTCGGTGACGTCCTGGCCGGTGCCGTGCATGCGGACCGGAGCGCCGTCCCGGTCGGTCACCACCATCCCCTGGGCGTGCAGGATCCGCACCGCGCCGTCGGGGAGGACGATCCGATGGTCGAAGTCGAACGGCCCCCGGTCCTCGAGCGCGCGCCCGACGACCCCGTTCACGGCCTCGCGATCGTCGGGGTGGACCAGCTGGAGGAACCGCTCGTATCCGACGTCGCGCTCGTCCGGCGCGGCTCCGTAGATGCGGGCGAGCTCGGCCGACCAGACGACCCGGTCTGCGCCCACGTCCCAGTCCCAGCTTCCGAGCCGTGCGAGCGCCTGGGCCTCGGCCAGCCTCCGCTCGCTCTCGCGCAGCTTGTCCCGCTCGAGGGCGAGCTCGGCCTGGGAGGAGCGGCGCAGCTCCTCGTAGAGCTCCGCGATCTCCGCCGAGGATGGCGCCGGCGAGCGCTCGGCGCTCGCCTGGCAGATCTCCGCGCGGATCATCGCCACCCTCATCCACCCTCCTCGCGCACGACCGCCCAAACCGGCGGGTGCGCCCTGCACACGGTCGGCACCGTGTCTCTGTGGTGATCATCGTCATCCGAGACGGGCAACTGGACTCCCTGAACCGGGCACGCCGTCGCCAAGGGGCTTCGGCAGGCGTGCCAGGCGGAGCGCGCCGCCGGCTTCGAGGGCGACGGGGCCGCGGCGATCCTCGACCGGGCGCTGGGGCGAGTGCGACCGGCGGCCCCTCGCTGACGGCGCGCCGATCCCGGTGCTCGCAACCTGGACTGGCTCTGGCTGAACCGAACGCCGCCGGCACCAGCCGGCTCCGTCCGTGGACGGTCCCCTCTAGCGACCCGTGGAGCCGAAGCCGCCCGCCCCGCGCGCGGCCGCGGCCGGCGAGGCCGGGAGCTCCGACACCTCCACCGGGACCGCAGCCGAGACCGGCGCCACCACCAGCTGTGCGACGCGGTCCCCGGCCTCGATCCGGTGCGGCCGGGAGCCGAGGTTCACGAGCAGCACCATCAGCTCGCCGCGATAGCCCTGGTCGATGAGCCCGGGCGCGTTCGCGACCGTGATGCCGTGCTCCCGGGCGAGGCCCGAGCGCGGCAGCACGAGCCCGGCGTGGCCGTCCGGCACCGCGATCGCCAGGCCGGTCGGGACCGCCGCCCGCTCCCCCGGCGCAAGCTCGAGCGGCTCGGCGGCGAAGAGGTCGAGCCCGGCGTCGCCGGGGTGCGCCCGGCGCGGCAGCAGCGCGTCGGCGCGCAGGCGGCGCACCGGCAGCTCGTCGGCGCCGTTCACGCCCGGACCGCGAAGTAACGATGGCTCACCCAGTCGACGCCCGCGCAGGCGTCCTCCAGGGCCGCGACGACGCGTCCGCCGGCGTCCTCAACGAGCGCGGTCGCCCGCTCCAGCGGGACGCCGAACATCTCGATCAGCGCCGGCCGGCCGGTGAGCCGGCGGTAGAGGGCGCGCCCCGTCCGCTCCGGCAGCGCCGCCATCGCCAGCCGCCGGGCCCGCGCCCGGTGCCGGGTGCCCGGGCTGCGCGGCCGGCTGGCGAGCTGGAAGGCCGCGACGCCGCCCGGGGCGAGCACCCGCACGAACTCGCGCAGGTAGCCGGCGACGTAGCGGGGGTGCACGTGCTGCAGGGTGATGAGGGTGCAGACGAGATCGAAGTGCGCGTCGGGGAAACGGTGCAGGTCCGGCGTCTCGTTCAGCAGGTAGCGGCAGCGAGCGCCGAGGCCGTTGTGATGCTCGGCGAGCTCGAGCATGGCCGGCGCGATGTCGACGCCCACCACCTCGTCGTAGCGGCCGCCGAGGGGCTGGGTGAGCCGCCCGACGCCGCAGCCGAAGTCGAGCGCCCGGCCGCGCGGCGGGTCGAGGCCGAGCGCCGCGATCTGGTCCATGAGGAGGGCGACGTCCGCCTCACCGCTCGCGAAGAAGGGCTCGATCTCCCAGCCCGCGCGCGGGATGATCGCCCAGAGCGGGTCGTCGCGGCCGCAGGCGTCCCAGTCGCGCTGGAGCGTTCGGAGGTCCACGCGCCGGATCCTGCCATGCCCGATGGGTCGCGCGGCCGTCCTCAGCCTGCGCCGGGACGCCCGGAGCTGGCCGCCATGTATCGCTGATGGGCCTCGGCGTGGCGCCGCGCCTCGCGGAGGGACTGCTCCTGTCCGGACGAGGCGGCGACCCAGGGCCGCCCCAGGCGCTCCGAGCCGCAGTGGATCTCCCAACCGCTGCCGGCGCCGGCGACGCGGACGATCGCGTAGCCCTCGGGGCTCTCGAGACGGCCGGGCGCCGTGTAGCTGAAGATCATGGACCGAGAATGACAGGATTCCGCGGTGGCGGTGGCGGTGGCGGCGGTGGCCTGCCACGCTCGCGGCGTGAGACGCTCCGCGGCGCTGACGTGCGCGACCGCGCTGATCGGCGGCCTCGCAGCGATCGCGCCGGCGAACGGCGATCCCGTTCGGCCGCTGCGCTCCGCGCAGGCCGCGCCGCCGACGCTGGCGCTTGTGCGCCTGGCCCCCGACAACCCGCCCCGCGCCGACATCCTTCTGGTGGATCCGGCGAGAGGCGGCGACGTCCGGCGCCTCCGTGGAGTCCCGTCCGGCCTGCGCGCGCTCGGCCCACCGTCATGGTCGGCGGACGGACAGACGCTGATCTTCGCCGCCGCGCTGGATCGGGAGGGCAGCAGGACCGACATCTTCGCGATCGCGCTCGACGGCAGCGCGGCGCGTCGGCTGACGGCCCTCGGCGACGCCGTCTCGCCCCGGGTCAGCCCGGACGGGCGCCGCGTACTGTTCGCTCGTCGCACACCCGGCGCGACCTTCGCAGACGACGCGTGGGGCCTGTGGTCGATGGATCCGGAGGGCGGCGACCAGCGGGAGGTCACGCCGGCGGTGCCCGGCCAGACGGACCTCCCCGGCTCCTGGTCACCGGACGGCGCGACGATCGTCTTCACGAGGCTCGGCAGGCCGACCGTCGGCGACCGCGGGCGCCTCTCGCAGGAGACGGCGATCTGGGCCGCGAGCCCGGACGGGACGACCCCGCGCCGGCTGGGCGAGGGCGGCGCGCCGGCATTCTCGCCAGACGGCGCTCGCATCGCCTTCGTGAGCGCGCGCGACCGCAACGGCGACCGCTGCTACGGGGAGGTCTGCAGGGGGGCCACGGAGCTCTATGTCATGGCGGCGGACGGGTCCGACCAGCGGCGGATGACACGCTCGGGCGCCGGGGAGGACGCGCCGGCCTGGTCGCCGGACGGGTCCGCGCTCACCGTGACGCGCGGGGTCGTGAGCGGGAACGCCCGGGCCGACTCCGTGTGGCTCGTCGCCGCCGATGGATCCTGCGCGCGCGCCCTCGGGCGCGACCGCTCGCGCATCGTGAGCTACTCGGGGCCGGCCTGGCGGCCCGGTGCCGCGGCGCCCGCCTGCGCCCGGGGGGGCGAGGCGAACGTGGCCCGCCGGGCGCCCCTTCCCGTGCCGGCCCTCGCGGCGGCGCGACGCTCGCGCGCCTATCCGCTCCTGTGGCTGGGCCCCGAATATCGCGGCCGCCGCCTGACGGCCGTCCTCCGCGCCGACGCACCGCAACGGCTGCCGGGGGTGGGGCGCGTGCCGCGCCTGCGGAACACGACGCTGATCTACGCCGACTGCGCGACCGCTCCGCGCGGCGACGACTGCCGCCAGATCCAGCTCCAGATCTGGCCGGTCTGCGCCGTGGCGCCGCCCGGCAGGCAGGGTCCGCTGCCCCCGCCCCTGCCCGTGCGGCGAGTCGCGGTGGCGGGCGCCGTCGTCCACCTCTCCGGCGGCCATTGGGACCTCTACACGGGCTCGGTGGTGGTCCGGGGGTTCTTCACCGGTCGGCTGGCGCGCGAGGTCATGCGCTCGCTTCGGGGCCTCAACGCGCTGGCGGCCGGGGCGCGGCCGGGGCTCCCGCTGGCGCCGCCGGCGCGGGGCGTCATCGAGGGCACCCTGCCCTGCTACCGGGCCTGGGCGTTTCTGGGCCGGCCGCTGCCGCCTCGGCCCTGACCCGCCCAGGCGGGCGGGCACGTCACCCCGCCAGGCGGTGCGAGCAGCCCATCCACGCCCATTGGGGTCCCGGCGCCGGCGGGACGCAATGGCTGCCCCTGCGCGCCAGGGAAGCCCCCGCACCGCGCCGT
>JAWVEW010000481.1:0-8758 GCA_033856495.1 Miltoncostaeaceae bacterium
GCCCCGGGCCAGCCGGTATCCTTCAGCCGATGCCCGAGCTCTCCGAGATCAGGCGCTTGATCGAGGACGCGCTGCCGGGCGCCCGGGTCGATGTGGTCGACTTCGGCGGCGGGGACCACCTGCGCGCCGAGGTGGCGGCCCCCCAGTTCAGCGGGCTCTCGAGGATCGAGCAGCACCGTCTGGTGTACGCGGCCGTGCGTCCCTATCTGGACGACGGCTCCATCCACGCGCTCGCGCTCCAGACCAGTCCCCTCGCCACGGAGGCGCCATGAGCACCGACACCATGACCATGACCGAGACCGAGATCCTCGAGCAGATCCAGCGCGAGACCTCGGAGAACCGGGTGTTCCTCTACATGAAGGGCACGCCCGACATGCCGCGCTGCGGCTTCTCGAACCAGGTGATCCAGATCCTCGGCATCGTCGGCGCCGACTACGGCTCGCGCGACGTGCTGGTGGACCCGCGGCTGCGGCACGTGCTGTCGGACTGGTCCGACTGGCCCACCATCCCGCAGCTCTTCGTCGACGGGAAGCTCGTCGGCGGCTGCGACATCGTCACCGAGATGTACCAGGCGGGCGAGCTCCAGGAGATCATCAACCCCTGAGGTCCGGCGGGAGCGGAGGTCGAGCGTGGCGATCTTCGCTCCCGACGAGCCCCTCGCCGAGCTGCACGCCCACCTGGGCGGCAGCATCGACGCGGCGACGATGTGGGAGCTGGCCGCCGAGCAGGGCATCAAGGTGCCCTACCCGGACTACTGGTCCTTCGCGGCGGCGACGTCGGTGGGCAGCGGCACGGACGGGCTGGAGGGCCTCGACCGGATCTACGGCCTCACGGAGCTGATCCAGAGCAGCCCGGAGGGCGTCTTCCGCTCGGTCCACGGGATGCTCTCCGGCGGATACCGCGCGCAGCGCATCACCACCCACGAGGTCCGCTTCAATCCCGCCAAGCGCAACCGCGGCGGCGAGCGCGACCTGGACGCGATCGTGATGGCGGCCGTGCACGGGCTCGACCGGGCCGCCCTCGAGTATCCGATCCGCGCCGGGATCATCCTGATGATGGACCGCGGTTTCCCGCTCGCCCTGAACGAGGCGATCGTGGAGCGGGCCATCCGCTTCCGAAGCCGCGGCGTGGTGGCGATCGACATCGGCGGACCGCGCCCCCGCGGCTCGGCCCCGCCCTACGACTATTCGGCGCTTGCCCCGCTGGTCGCTCGCGCCCGCGCCGCCGGACTGGGGGTGACGCTGCACGCCGGCGAGGAGGGGGTCAACGCCCCGGACCCGCGCCCCTACGTCGAGGAGATGGAGCAGGTCATCGCGCTCGGGGTGGATCGGATCGGACACGGGATCATCGCCGCCTACGAGCCGGGCCTCATCGACGCCCTGCTGGAGCGCGACATCGTGCTCGAGGTCTGCCCGACATCGAACATCCGGACCCGGGCGGTGCGCGGCGAGGAGCAGGCGGCGGAGATCGTCTACGCGCTCCAGGCGGCCGGCGTCGGGCTGGTCGTGGCGACCGATGGCCCGGAGATGATCGGGACCCGGCTGCGCGCCGAGTACGGGATGCTGATGCGCCTGGGAGCGCTGACCGCGGAGCAGGCGCACGAGGCGAACGAGCGCGCCCACCGGGTGAGCTTCGTGGCCGGGCCGCCGCGCGTCCCCGGCGGCGGGTTCGAGATGCCCGGCCGTCCGCGATGAGGGTGGTCGTCGTGGGCGGCTCGCTGGTGGGGCTGACGCTGGCGCGCGCCCTCGCGAAGCGCGGCCACCAGCCGGTCGTGCTGGAGCGGGGCCGGGGCGAGGTCCGGGGCGATCCGCTCTTCGTTCCCTACCAGGCCTACGACGCGCTCGCCGACGTGGGGGTGATGGAGACCGTCCAGCGCGAAGGGGTGCCGATCGCGGCGACGGGGCCCGGTCCGCCGCCGGGCTACGGCTTCTTCCGCCGCTCCCTGACCGAGCTGCTGGCGGCGGGCGTGCCCGTCGCGCACGAGCAGTCGGTGGTCGGCCTGCTGCGGGCGGACGGCGGCGAGGGCCGGATCGTGGGCGTGCGCGTCCGCGGCCCCGACGGCGAGCGCGAGATCGCGGCGGACCTGGTGGTGGGCGCCGACGGCGCGGGCAGCCCGGTGCGCGGCATGGCGGGCATTCCGGGCGAGACCGTCACGGTGGACGACGGCTGGCTCGGCGCTCTGGGCGCCCCGGACCCCGACCGCTCCTTCGCCATGCGCTTCCTGTCGGACGGACGCCAGATCGGCCTCTACGCCGCCCCCGGCATCAGCTTCATCTTCTGGCAGATCGGGCGGGTCGGGCGGCAGGCCGCGCTCGCACCCGAGCTCGACCGCTTCCGAGCCGCGGCGCTGCGGCTGCTGCCGGAGGCGCAGACCGCGCTCGAGGGGGTGCGCGACCGCTCGCAACTCGTGTACTGGGAGGCGCTGGAGGTGCGCGGGTGCCAGCCCTGGTGGGTTCCCGGCGCGGTCGTGATCGGCGACGCCGCGCACGCCCTGACCCCCGAGGCGGGGCTCGGTTCGGGCCTCGGCATGGGCGACGCGCTGGCGCTGGCCGAGGCGGTTCGCCAGCACCCCGACGACCCCGACGCGGCGTGCGCCTCCTACGAGCGCTGGCGGCGCCCCGTGGTCGCCCCCTACGAGTCGATCCGGGGCTCGGCGGTGCGGATGGTGCCTGCCGGCGCCCCGACCGAGAAACCGCCCGAGGAGCGCTGGCCCCCATTGGATTTGGGCTGACTCAGCCCGCGGGCGCGACCTCGTGGCTCGGGTCGGTGACCCCGGACGCGAGCGGCGCGACCTCGGCGATGCGCTCCACCGCCAGCACCACCACGTCGTCGCGCAGATGCTCGTCGTCGTGGCGGCGTGCGGCCTCGACGAGGCGCTCGATGCGGGCCTCGAGGGCGACGCGGCGCTCGTCCACCAGCAGCGCGCAGGCCCGCTCGGTCCCGAAGAGGTCCAGGCCCTTGCGAGCCTC
Organism: Miltoncostaeaceae bacterium; assembly: GCA_033856495.1. GTDB lineage: Bacteria > Actinomycetota > Thermoleophilia > Miltoncostaeales > Miltoncostaeaceae > JAWVEW01. The sequence continues at coordinate 2,970 of JAWVEW010000481.1, forward strand.
GATCAGACCGTCGGTGTAGAAGACCAGCGTGCTGCCCGGCGGGATCTCCAGCCGGGAGACCGGCCACTCGGCGTCGTCGAAGACCCCGAGGAGCGGGCCGCCGGGCCCGAGGTTCAGCGCCCAGCAGGCGTCGTCGACGAGCAGCAGCGGCGGCGGGTGGCCGGCGGCCGTGTAGCTGACGGCCCCGGAGGGCTCGATCAGCGCATAGAGCATCGAGGCGAAGAGCCCCTCGGCCCGCTCCTCGGGGCCGCCTGCCTGGGCGTTCAGCGCCGCCATCACGGCGCCCGGCTCGGGGTCGACCTCCAGCAGCGTGCGCCAGCCGAAGCGCAGCCCGGCGGCGCGCGCCGCGGCCGCGGCGCCGTGGCCGGCGAGGTCGCCCACCACCAGCGCGAGGCGGCCGTCGCGCAGCACCTTGGCGTCGTAGAAGTCGCCGCCGATGAGCAGCGACGGCTCGGCCGGCTGGTAGCGGGCGGCGATGCGCATCCCCGCGAGGATGGGCAGGCTCGAGGGCAGCAGGCCGCTCTGCACGATCTCCCAGAGGCGCCGCTCGGTCTGCTGGGCCGCCTCGCGGCGCGCCGCGGCCGCCACGTTCTGGCGCTCGTCGATCAGCTGCCGCTGCATCTCGTTGAACCCCTCGGTGAGCTCTGCCAGCTCCCGGACCGCGGTCGGCGCCTCGGGAACGGGCTCGGAGAAGCGGCCGCCCGCCACGCGCCCGACGCCCTCGGCGAGCAGCGCGGCCGGCCCGCCGACGCGCCGCCAGAGCTGGCGCGCGGCGATCGCGATCATCGCGAGCGCGAGCACCGCGGCGGCGCAGATCGCGGCGAGGGTGATCGTGCGCCGCCCGTCGGCGCTCGCCATCGACCGGTCGCGCAGGCGGTCCACCTCGTCCAGGATGGCGGCCTGCGCCTTGCGGAAGTCACCGAAGAGGCGCCGCGCGGTTCCGTCGCTGATGCGCGCGATCGCCTCCCGGCCGCGCCCCAGCCTGCGCAGCCGGACGAGATCGATGGCCTCGTCGAACCAGCTCTTGGCAGCCTGCTCGGTGGCCGCGATCCGCTGCTCCAGCCCAGGCTCGTTGGCGAGCAGCCCCTTGAGGTCGGCCAGATCGGTCGCGTAGCGGGCCTTCGCGGCGGTATAGGGGTTCAGGTAGTCGCCGCGGCCCGTGAGCGTGTAGCCGCGGCTGCCGGTCTCGGCGTTGAGGAGGTCGACCAGCACCTGGTTCGCGGCGGACTGGCGCGCCACGGCGAGCCGTTCCCCGTCCCGGTACTCCTGGGCGGTGACCACCATGCCCGCGATCGCCACGCCGATCAGCACCGCCAGCATCACCGCCACGGCGCCGACGAGGCGCAGCAGGACACGGCGGAGCGGGAGCACCTCGGGCAGGCTGAATCGCGGCAGTCGTCCTCCGCTTCCTTGCCGCATCATCGCGAATCGACCCCGATCGTCAACGATAGCGTGCGTGGGTAGGTCCGAAACGTCCTTCGCAGGCCGGTCAGCCCTCGGCTCGCCGCCCCGCCTCGCTGCCGACCACCTCGGCGAGGGAGCGAGCGCCCGCCCGCTCCATCCGCTCCAAGAGACCGAGGTTGATACGCCGGATCACGGTGGGCCCCTCGTAGACCAGCGCGGTGTAGAGCTGCACCAGCGAGGCGCCGGCCAGGAGCTTCTGCCAGGCGTCCTCGGCGTCGAAGACGCCGCCCACCCCGACGAGGGTGAGGCGCCCCCCGCCGCGGTTGAAGGCGCGCCGCAGGAGGGCCGTGCTGCGCTCGCGCAACGGGCGGCCGCTCACGCCGCCGGCCTCGCTCAGCAGGCGCTCGGGCGAGACGAGGCCGTCGCGCGAGGTCGTGGTGTTGGCCAGGACCATGCCGTCGAGCCGGTGCTCCAGCGCGAGGTCGACGAGCTCGTCCACCTGAGCCGGCTCGAGGTCCGGCGCGATCTTCACGAGCAGGGGCCGCGGCCGGGTGCCGGCGCCGACCGCACGGCGCGCGTTGGCGGCGGCGAGGGTGCGCAGGATCGCCTCCAGCGGGCCGCGCTCCTGGAGCCGGCGCAGGCCGGGCGTGTTCGGCGAGCTGACGTTGACGACGAAGTAGTCGGCGGCGGGCCAGAGGCGCTCGAAGGCGGCCAGGTAGTCCGCCTCCCCGCCCTCGCGCGCGCCGGCGGCGGAGGCGCCCAGGTTCACCCCGACCGGCGTGCGGGGGCCGCGGGCGGCGCCGCGCCAGCGGGCGAGCCGCTCCGCGACGCGCTCCGCGCCGTCGTTGTTGAAGCCCATGCGGTTGAGCAGGGCGTCGTCCGCGGGCAGGCGGAAGAGGCGGGGCCTGGGGTTTCCGGGCTGGGACGCCGGCGTGACGGTGCCGATCTCCGCGAAGCCGAAGCCCAGCGCCGGCCAGGCGGCGAGCGCGCGAGCGCTCTTGTCGAAGCCCGCCGCCAGCCCCAGCGGGCTCGGGAAGCTCAGGCCCAGCAGCCGCTGCTCGAGGCGCGGGTCCCGCACCGGAAGGGGGCTCCCGGTGCGGGCGAGCACCGGGGCGAGCCGCTCCAGGGACGCCATCGCGAGGTCGTGCGCCCGCTCCGGATCGCCCTGGAAGACCAGGGGGCGCAGCAGGCGGTAGATCATCGGGGGGCTAGGAGGCGAGCCGATCCGCCTCGGCGGCCATCTCCAGGTCGCGGTCCGTCACGCCACCCTGGGAGTGGGTCGAGAACGTGACCGTGACCTTGTTCCAGCTGATCTCCAGATCCGGGTGGTGGTCCGCGACCTCGGCCGCCGCCGCGAGGCGGTTCACGAACCCGATCGACCCCATGAAGCCGCCGTCGAAGGTGAACTCGCGCACGATGGCGCCGCCCTTCATCCGCCAGTCCGGAAGCGCCTTCAACTGCTCCGCGACCTGCTCCTCGCTCAGGACCGCCATGCCGCCCCCTCGCTTGACGCCGCTTCCCGGCCAGCCTACCGAGCAGCCGGGGCGCCGGCGCTCGCCCGTCTTTGCGGGCGGTCTCTGCCGCGCCTATCCTCGGCGCGGGGCCGTTAGCTCAGCTGGTAGAGCAGGGGACTTTTAATCCCAAGGTCGCAGGTTCGAATCCTGCACGGCCCATTCACGTGATCCGGCTTGGGAAGCAGTATCGCGTACTATCAGCTCCGGTCTCCAGATGCCCTTCAGAGGCAATTGGGCAACGTTTTGGGCAACACCACGGCCACGGCTGCAGAGCGCTCAGGACCGCGCCGCCGGCGCCTTTCCCGGCCGGCGCCCGGCGCGGCGACCCGGTCGCCTGATGCGGGAGCCTGATCCCGCCGCTGATCGCCCTCCTTATCGCGGCCCGACCGCGGATCTCGGAGCGCCTTGCTCTGGTCTGGGGCCCGGGCGGAGTCGACCTCGAGGCGCTCCCTCCCGCTGCGGCTCCGGCGGCTGGTCTGGGGTCCGCTGGTGACCCTGGCCGTCCCGGCCACGACCACCAGGTCCTCCTCGACGTGGGCGCGGGACTGCTGCTCAGCGCCGCCGAGCTCCTCCTCGTGTTGCGCGTGGAGCGAAGGAGGTCAATGCAAGCTCTATGAATTGGATGCGAACGAGTCCTGCACGGCAGGCCGCGCCCGTGCGCAGCGAGGTCGACGCTATGGGGAGTCAGCGGCTCATCGCCGAGACCGCTTGAGAGAGCGACCGAATTCCATTCGAGCGCGGCGTCGGCGTCGACGAGGAAGGCCACGTGACGTCACGCGAGAACCGCTCCCAGCTCATCTTCACCCGCATCCAGGGCGGCCGCGAAGCGATCTTCTGGCAATCGGCCCGCGCCACCCAGCTAGCCCGCCCCGGGATCCGCGTCCCCCGTCGCCGTGCCGCCGGACTGGTCGAGCTCACGACCCTCGTCGACACCAGGGAGCGCTACCCCTACCGCTTCGCCCACCAGCAGGCCACCACCCAGCGCTCGCCGATCCACGGGCCAACGTCAGCATAACTGGGAGGTCGGCCCAATACCTCTTATGGTCGCGCAACCTCAACATCCAGAGCCTCCAAAACCACGATGGATACTGGGGTTAGCCTACTGTCGGGCCGGACGACGCCCTTCCATATTTCAGGGGGAAGTAGGCTAAGCTCGCCTCCCGAACGAGCGTGCGAAGGGGTGAGCGGTGGCATGGCGGATGCGGGTCAGGATGTACGAGTCGTGCAGCTGCAAGATGGTCTGCCGCTGCACATTGGGACCGGCCGAGCCGGACCAGGGCTGGTGCTCGGCGGCGCTCGGAATCGCGGTGCTCGACGGCGAGTCGGACGGCGTCGACCTCGCCGGTGCGAAGGTGGTGCTCGGCGCTGAGCTCCCGGGGGACTTTCTCGGGGGCATCGACAAGGCCAAGATCTATCTCGACAGCGGCCTGTCCGAGGAGCAGCGGCGCGAGCTCGACGCGATCTTCCATGGCGAGCGGGGCGGTCTCTGGGCCGGTCTGGCGGGAATGATCGGCAGCTGGCTGCCCTCGACGGTGACGACGATCGAGATCCACGACGGGGAGGCCCCCAGGGTCAGCGTCGCCGGCGCTGGACAGATCGCCCTCCAGCCGCTCAAGACCGAGGACGGCCGGCAGGCGACGCTGAACAACGCGCCGATCGCGGTGGGGTTCGGCCAGGACGTGCTCGAGCTGGCGATCGCCACCGGCAGCGGGTTCTCCGACCCCGACCTTCGGACGTGGGAAAGCCTGGGTTACGGATCGACATCGACCATGGAGTGGAGCGCCTGACCAAGCCCACCTGAGGCGCGCCGGCGGCGGCGTGCGGCAGGCCGCGCGGAATTGATGCGGAGAAAGGGGCGCCTGGGGTGTCCCTGCCAGTTCAATGCGCTCCCGACCACGCCCGCCGGACGAGCGGGCGACCGCGGAGCGGCGCGCGGCCTGACGCGGCTTGCGCCCGAGGCGATGCCCCCGCTACGGCATGGAGCGGTTCCCGGCGTCCATCGCATCGGGGGGTATGGGCGCCGCCGGCCTCGCCGGAGAATCGGGGCGACCCATCGCCGGTGCGTCCATCGCACCCATCCGGTCGGCCCCCATGGCGCCCATGCGCGAGCCCTCGGTCAGCCCGGGGCTGAGGCCGGGGACGAAGATCACGGCGACGGCGAGCGCCAGGGCCGTCACGCCGACCGCGTGCGAGAGCAGCTCGCCGCGCGACCACAGCTTCTCGAGCAGCACGATGGCGACGAGCGCGAGCATCGCGACGACGTTCATGACGCCGACGACGATCAGGATCAGGAACAGTGCCCAGCAGCAGCCGAGACAGTAGGCGCCGTGATGGAGGCCGACCCGGAGGTCGCGCAGGGGCCCGCGGTAGGAGCCGTAGCGCATCAGGAGCGAGAGCGGCGACCGGCAGTGGGCGAGGCAGCGCCGTTTGAGCGGCGAGAACTGGTAGAGGCCGCAGAGCGCGAAGATCGCCGCGGCGGTCGCCCGCCCCGCGGTCGGATGGTCGTTCGTGAGCCGGTCGGCGACCATGAGCGACCCGTACGCGGGGAGCGCGGTGGCCGCCCAGACCAGCAGGTAACCGAAGGCGAAGGCCCCCAGCCGAAGGCCGCTTCGCGCGCCCCTGACGATGCGCGCGTACAGGAGCGCCACCGGGGTCACGGCGGGGAGCATCATGGCCGCCATCATGGGAGCCCACATGCCGACGAACGCCGCCAGGCCGAGCCCCATGGTGCCGGACATCACGCCCATGCCGCGCGCCTGGAGCACCGTCACCGCCCACGCCGCCGCGGCCACGCCCAGCAGCGCTGAGGCCTGCCAGCTCATCAGCCGGCGAAGGGGCGGAGCGCTGGCCATGATGGAGCTTAGCCTGGAT
>JAWVEW010000482.1:0-6192 GCA_033856495.1 Miltoncostaeaceae bacterium
CCTGGAGATAGCCCGGCACCGCGACGTTCATGGTGCTGGTGCAGCCGGACGCCCGCATGAGCACCGGCTTGCCGACGCTGCCGCCGAAGGTGGTACGCACGATGAACGGATCCGTCATCAGGACGTCCACGTACTCGAGGAGCGGTGTCAGGACCTCTCCCGGCCGCTCGAGGCCGGCCACCACCCCGAAATACCGATGGTCGGCGGCGAGGACCACGATCCGGTCGGAGTTCGGGAAGAGCGTCGCCAGGCTCACGACACGGCCCCGTGCGCCGCGGTGGGGGCCGCAGGACGGCGAGCCGCCCTGCCGAGGAGTCGCTGGTCGATCTGTTCGCAGGACCGGGCGGCAGCGCGGGAGCCGGGGGCACGACCTGGGCTCAGCGCGTTCCCGCCTCGAGCGGACCGAGGCTCCTCATCGACGCGATCGTAGTGCACCCGGGCCGGCTCGGGCGAGAACGTCGAGCCGCGGACGCGGCGGGCGCCCTCAGCCTGAATCCACCGATCTGTTCCAGATGGGCCGCGGGTGCGGCCTCGAAAGGGCGATCGCGCCGATGTGCCGTGCACCCGCCGCTGGCCGCGCGATGCGCCATCGGCGGCGCGATTACGGCTGCAATCGGTGGATTCAGGCTCAGCGCCTGCGCACCTGAAGGTCGGTGAAGTAGACCGACAGGAGCCGCGGGTCGATCGGATTGACCTCGGAGGCGGGGCTCGCGCCCGGGCTCACATCGACGCGCAGGCGGGCAACGCCCCTGCCGGCCGGCAGGTGGATCACGATCGGTTGGGCCGACGCGGCCCCCACCGTCGTCTGCAGCAGGACCCGTCGCCCCAGGCGCACCGCCAACCGGCGCGGGTGCGCCAGGCTCTGCACCGCCGTGTGGATCGCGAGCCCCGGCCGGCGCACTCCCTCCACGCCGACCTCGATCGTGCCCTGCGCGCCTCCCATCCACCGGATGTCGGTGCTGCCGACCGGCTGCGGCGGCTCGAAGCCGGAGCAGAAGAGGGCCGAGGGCGCTCCGGTCGGACCGGGGCCGACGGGTCTGGCGCCGAGCCGATAGAGGATCACACCGCGGCTCTCGGCCTGTCGGACGTAGCCCACCTCGCCGAGGAAGGGAACGAGGGCCCGGTCGGCGTCGGGCCAGAGCACCACCCAGCGCGCGTCGAGGGCGACGGCGTCGCGAGCGGCGCTCCCGGGGGTCACCGCCGGGCAGGTCGGGAGCGGTGTGCCCTCGTTCCTGCCCTGCAGCCGGAGGATCTCCAGGTACAGGGGATGCGACAGCAGACGCCCGAGGCGGACCGGGCTGATGCGGGCGACGTAGCCGGCGGCGATCCGGTGACCGTGCTGGGTGGCGCGCAGCATGGCCCGCGAGGCGGGATAGACCTGCCCCACCAGACTCGCGCCGCTCGCCCAGCCCAGCGGCGCGTCCACGACGATGCTGTCGGAGCGATCGCCCCGGATCGGGGCGGTGATGACCGGGTCGTCGATCGGCAGGTCGCCCTTCAGGGTCATCGCCCCCTCCACGACCCCGAATACCGCGAGCCCGGCGACCGCGCCCTGGGCCACGCGCCGGCGCCGGCGCAGCAGCGCGTCCGCGCCGAGCCCCGCCAGCATGGCGATGGGCAGGATGCCCACGACGGCGAACCGGTCCGGCACCCGCACGTTGCGGAGGAACGGCACGCGGACGAGCCAGGTGTACGGCATCACTCCGGACATCCGGTAGCCCTCGTAGCTCACCGGCAGCGGCCGGTAGTCGGTGCCCAGGATCCGCAGCACGGAGCCCATCGAGAGCACGAAGCAGGCGAGTCCGGCCAGGGCCAGCCGGCGCGCGGTCCGGTGCCGGCGCCGCGCCGCCAGGCCGATCGCGGCGAGCAGGAGGGTCGCCCACCCGATCGCGACCGGCCCGTTCTGGCGGGTGAGCAGGCCCTTGAAGCGCCCCGCGGCGTCGAGGTAGACGTCGCCGAGGTGGCGGCTGAAGAGGCTGGGCAGGACGAACTGGGCGGCGTCCGAGCCGTAGATGGTCGAGGACGCCGCCGCGATGTTGGCGGGGGTCTGGTAGTCCTCCGTCCGCGACGCCTGCGCGATGGCGACCTGTTGGGGCGACGTCGCGACGCCCGCGGTGAGGAGGACCACGCCCACCAGCAGGGCTGCCCGCGGGGTTCGCCACGACCGGTTGCGCACCGCGATGACGCCGACGTAGGCGGCGACGGCGATCAGCACGTAGGCGGCCGCGAGCACGTCCGTCAGCATCGCCACGGCCAGCATCAGGCCCAGCCCCACCGCCGACCCGACGCTGCGCCGGCGCATCAGCGCGCGCGCGGCGAGGAGCGAGAAGGGCAGCAGCGCCGCGGCCAGCACCATCCCGGGCTGCACCGTCCTGAACACGATGATCGGGCCCATGCCGTAGAGCGTGCCGGCCACGATCGCGGCGATACGGCTGCCGGTGATGACCGCGGCCAGCCGGTAGCCCCCGTAGGCGGCCAGCGCCAGCCACAGCAGGATGCTCACGTTGTAGGTCAGGAAGGCCCCGATCGCGGCGATCAGGGGCAGCTCCAGCACCGCCGGCAGGAGCAGCAGGGAGTGGTTGGTGAGGTAGGTCCCCTCCGGCGCGAAGACCTCGGGGGAGAACCACGGGCTGTGCAGGCCGAGCACGCTCTTGGCCGACCAGTAGATGTCCCAGCCGTAGACGGAGGAGTCGCCGACGGCGGCGCGGCTCCAGAGCTCGCCGATCCACGGCCACGTGGCGAAGATCGCGAGCGCGAGGTAGAGGGCGAACACGCCGGCCTCGCGCAGCACGACCGCGCGCGCCGGGCGGCGCGCCCGCGCGCCGGCGGCGAGTCTGGCGGCGACGATCCGAACCGCTCCGACGCCCCCGGCTCCCCGGCGGGCCGGCGTGGTCACGATGCGGCGGAGATGCCTCGCGCCCGGCGCATGGTGCGGATCTCCCCGAGCCGGCCCGCGATCCAGTCGGCGGCGCGGTCGACCGAGTGGGCGGTCGCGATGCGCAGGTGGGCGCGTGCGCCCATCGCCCGCCCGTGCTCGGGGTCCTCGTAGATCTCGCGCATGTGTCTCGCCGCGTGGTCGAGGTCCGGCTCCGCCCAGCGGGAGTCGGACGGGTAGGGCGCCGCGGACGCCGGGATCGGGACCAGCTCGTAATCGACGAGGCGGGCCGTCCCCTCGTCCATGAAGGTCACGTTGCCGGAGTAGCCGGTGCCGATGACGGCCTTGCCGTACGCCATCGCCTCGGCCATCGTGAGGCCGAAGCCCTCGCTGCGGTGCAGCGATACGTAGCAGCCGCAGCCCGCCATCAGGGCCGCCTTCTCCTGCGCGGAGAGGTATCGATCCATCAGCACCACGTCCGGTCGGTGCGCCGCGGCCGCCCGGAGCTCCTCGACCCGCGTCATGAAGTGATGGCCGTTGATGCTCTTCACGACCAGGACGGGACCCTCGCCGGGCGCGAACGCGCGGCTGAAGGCCTCGATCAGCCCGACGGCGTTCTTGCGCTCGGCGACGCTGAAGAAGTCGAAGACGAACAGGAAGTAGAAGGCGTGCTCGGGCAGTCCGAGCGCCGCGCGCTGCAGCGGCGGCGCCGGCGGGACCTCCACCGGAAGCGGCATCACGAGCACCGGCTTGGTCGTCTCGGCGGCGATCGCCTGGCGGGCGAACTCGCTGCAGACCCAGATCTCGTCGACGACGTCGAACGCCCCGTGGAAGACCTTGGGAAACCCCTCCACCTCCCAGAACCACACGCCGACCGAGTAGCGCCCGTCGAAGAAGTGGGGGCCCACGTCGTGGCGGAAGGTGGGGCAGCGGTCCGCGTTGACGCAGATCACGTTGAGGTCGTAGGGCACCGCCTCCGGCCCGACGATCTCGAGCTCGCCCTCCGCCAGCGGGTGCTCCTGCCGGCTCCAGGTGTCCGTGTACATCACGACCGCCGCCCGTTCGCCTGCGCGCCTGATGCCGGACAGGACCTGCCGGGCGGCCTCCCCGATCCCCAGCTCGGCCCGGAAGTAGCCGGCGACGTTGACCCCCTCGCCGCGCGGGGGCGCCGGCGCCGGCAGGGCCCGCACGCCCCGCGGCACGAGCTCGAGCGGGATGAGGGACTCGCGCCGGCCCTGGACCGTCGCCCAGCGCGCCAGCCCGGCGCCGTCGTGCCAGCGGAGGTTGGGGAACGCCTCCTGGAGGTCCGTCCGCTCCACCCAGATCCGATGCACGTAGCGGGACACCAGCGCGGCGGCGCCGCGCGGGTCGGCGGGCTCGTTCAGCCACTCCACGAAGGCCCCGTGCTCGCCGGGCTCGTGGGGGTTCGGCGGCTCGGGTTTGCCGGTCTGCTCGGCGTTGATCAGGTGGTCCCGGTACAGCTCCCTGATGCGCGTGTCCCGCCGCAGGCCGCCGGGCAGCAGGTCGAAGCCGTAGGGCGTCTCGTGGACCGCGCGGTAGCCCTCGGCGAGCAGGCGCTCGCGATACTGGTCGCAGATCGCGCGAAGGTCCTGGCGCTCGCTGAAGAGCACGCGCGGCGAGGTGCCCTGGTGCTTGCTCAGCAGGTGGGCCGCGTCCGGGTCGTAGCCGCTGAAGTGGAAGAACCGCAGGGGCTCCCCATCGACCTCGTAGCGATCCCCGACCCGCCGCACGTCCCGGGTCGGGAGGTTCCACCAGGCCACGTTGAACGTCGGGTCGCGGAGGATGTGGGCGCCGAAGAGGCCCGGGACGAAGTCCACCCAGCGCTGGTCGACGAACCGCGCCATCTGCGGTGCGACGAAGCAGGTGCGCCCGAGCCGCTCCCCCCACCAGTCCAGGAACGGGGTGGCCTGCCGGCCCACGCCGACGAAGCCGAGGTTGTAGACCCCGGCGTAGAGCAGGGTCGTCTCGATCGGCTCCGACCGCTCGTCGAAGGGCGCCGGGTCGAGTTGATGGGGCGTCAGCACGATCCCGTGCTCCCGCGCGAGCGCGGCGACGTCGTCGAGCGGCGCGAACACCTGGATGTCCGGGTCGAGGTAGACGATGTGGTCGTCGTCCTCGAGGAGGGTCCGCAGGAGCCATGGCTTCACCGCGGTGGCGAACTCCATGACCGAGTACATCGTCGCCATGCGGTGGCGCTCCCGGCGCTCGATGCCGATGTCGGCGAGCCGGACGAGCCGGAACGGCTCCCGCCTCGCGCTGACCGGCTCCCCCATGTCGTCGATCACGAGCACGCTGAACGTGCCGCCGGGGTGGTGCTCCTGGAAGGAGCGCGCGAGGACGCGCGCATGGGCGAGGTAGTTCCGCGCGACGATGGTGCAGGCGTTCATCCCCGCGGGCGCAGTACCTCGGCGGCTGGGCACCGAGGCACCCTACACGATGCCCCTGGAACGCTAGGCTCCCGCGCCGGGGGGCGCTCCCGGCGCCCGGAGGGCGGTCGGATTCGACGGCGGCGGAGGCGGGCGATGGCGTGGGCCTGACGGGCGCGGCGCAGGGTCGGGGCGGAGCCGCACCGCTGCTCTGCACCGTCGCGCACCCTCGCGAGACCGGACTCGTCCAGGCCCTCTGGTCCTCGCTGCGCAGCCGCCACGAGCTCGGGCGGATGTACGTGCTCTGGCTCGAGCCGCCGCCGCGGTGGCTGCGGCGCGGCGACGAGCCCATCGAGCTCGAGCCCGCCGACGTCGGGCTGGAGCGGCCCCGGCACGCCGCCTTCGCCCACGACGCGGCCGCGCTCCGCGCGCTGCTGCGCCCGCGGCTCGTCGAGTTCCTCCTCGACTCGGGGCGCGCCCCGAGTCACGTGGTCTGCGTCGACCCGGGCGCGGCGCTGCGGGCGCCGCTCGACCCGCTGGTGTCGCTCGCGGCGCGCTCGAGCGCCGTGCTGGTGCCGCGCCGGTCGCGCGAGGACCGCGACGCCGCAGGCCGCGGGCTCCTCGAGGCGGGGGCGTTCGACGACGGCCTCGTGGCGGTGGGGAGCGGCGAGGGTGCGCGGGAGCTCGTGGCCTGGTGGGGGCGCCGCGCGGCGGAGGACCCCGGCGGGCGCTGGCTCGACCTCGCGCCGGCGCTCTTCCCCGCGGTCGTCGTCGCGCGGGAACCGGGCCTGGGGCCGGCGGAGCCGGCGGGAAGCGGCGGCTGGCGCCTCCTGAGGTCGGCCCACGAGCGCTACCCGGACGGGGTGCCGGTCGCCTCCGGCGAGCGCGCCTTCCTGCGCGCCTCGGACCCCGAGGGCATCCGCTTCCCAG
>JAWVEW010000483.1:0-8643 GCA_033856495.1 Miltoncostaeaceae bacterium
GTGCGCGGCTCCTTCAGCACCCGGCGCACCGCCAGCAGCACCGGCGGGCCCAGCAGGGCGGTCAGCGCCATCTGGGGCACGAGCAGCCGGATCACCGTCCGCGCCGGCGACACGTCGGCGCCGAGCAGCGCCTGTGTGACCGCGTACCCCACCTGGACGAAGCCGGCGGCGACCACCATCAGCGAGAGGGGCACGACGAGCCCCGCGGCCTCGGGCCGCTCGGTGTAGCGTCCGCAGAAGGCCCCGACCGCGAGGTAGAGCAGCGCGAGGACGCCGAGCGTCCCGACCGGCGCCGTCAGCTCTGCGAGCAGGCCGGCGCAGAACCCGGCCACGCCGCCGACGAGCGGACCCCGCAGCACACCCACCGCCACCACCCAGCCGCAGATCAGGTCCGGGATGCCGTCGGCGACCTGGATGTACGGCATCACGGTCACCTCGAGCAGCACCACCAGCACGCCGAGCGCCGCCAGCGCCACGAGGGAGCGCATGTCGCCACCGGGGGTGACGCGGGCGGCGCGGCGGTCGGCGACGACGGTGGGCGCGTCGCCCGCCATCAGCCTCCCGCGGCCCGCAGTCGCGCCTCGCGGCTCACCGGCGCCAGCACCATGAGCAGGTTCTCCTTGCGGACGTCGGCGAAGGGGAGCACCTGGATCGTCTTGACCACGTCGACGTCGCGCGCGCCGACGCTGCTCACCTGGCCGATCGGGATGCCGTCCGGGTAGACGGACGGAAGGGGCATCCGCGAGTAGCCGGCGGTGACGACGATGTCACCCTTCTCGACCCGGAAGTCCAGCGGCACCTCGTCCAGCAGCAGCCGCCCGTCGCCGGTGGCGCGCAGGATGCCCGGCGGGTAGCCCCGGTTCTGGACCGTGGCCCCGACCTCGGCGGCCTGGTCGGTGATGAACGTGACCTCGGAGGAGCTGGCGCCGGCGTGGCTCACGAAGCCCGCCAGCGCGCCCTCGGACCCGTAGGGCGCGACCACCGGCGAGAAGGTCACGACACCGTCGTCGGTGCCCACGTTGATCCGCGCCCGGGCGTACCAGGGCGAGGGCGAGCGCTCGATGACGCGGGCGTTGACGCTGCGGTAGCCGGCCGGCACCGAGTCCTGGATGTGGAGCAGCGCCTGCAGGCGCGCCAGCTCCTCCTTCTGGCCAGCGTCCGCGAGCGCCTGGGCCTTGAGGGCCTGGTTCTCCGCCTCGAGCCGCGCCTTGTCGCCCCGGGCGTCGACCAGCCCGGTGGTCCAGCCCCAGGCGTCCTGGAACGGCTGGATCGCGCGCGAGACCACCGACTCCACCGGCGCCACCACGGCGCTGACGCCGCTCTTGAGGTCGTGCAGGACGCCGCCGGACGACTCCCGGAAGTACATCGTGAAGAGCGCGAGCGAGATCGCGACCAGCGTGCCGAGGACCACGCGCCGCACGATGAACCGGCGCTTGCTGATGGGGGAGTTGGCCTGCGTGCCCATCAGCGGCCGGCCGGAGGCGAACCCCGGCGGCCGCGATCACTCGCCTGAGCCCGGCCCGTCACGAGCGCTTCCCGATTCCCAGTCAGTAGCGCTTCTTCTTCCGGTTGCGTCCGCCGGACGCCTTCTTCATCACGTCGAACTCCTCCAGCGAGCGGCCCGAGCCGACGGCCACGCAGGTCAGCGGGGACTCCGCCACGTGGATCGGCATCTCGGTCTCGCGGCGCAGGCGCTCGTCGAGCCCCTGCAGCAGCGAGCCGCCTCCGGCCAGCATGATGCCGCGGTCCATGATGTCCGAGGCGAGCTCCGGCGGGGTCTTGTCGAGCGTGCTCTTGACCGCGTCGACGATCTGGCTGATCGGCTCCTCCAGCGCCGAGCGCACGTCCTCGGACGAGAGCACGACCGTCTTGGGGAGGCCGGTGATCATGTCGCGGCCGCGGATCTCCGCCTGGACCTCCTCCCGCAGGGGGTAGGCCGATCCGATCTCCAGCTTCACCTCCTCGGCGGTCTGGCTGCCGATCATCAGCTTGTGCTCCTTCTTCACGTAGCTGATGATCGCGTCGTCGAGCTCGTCGCCGCCGACGCGGATCGACTGCGAGACCACGATGCCGCCCAGCGAGATCACGGCGACCTCGCTGGTGCCGCCGCCGATGTCCACGATCATGTTGCCGGTGGGCTCGGCGACGGGCAGGCCGGCGCCGATCGCGGCCGCCATCGGCTCCTCGATGAGGAACGCCTGGCGCGCGCCCGCGGAGAGGGTGGCCTCCTCCACGGCGCGCTTCTCCACCCCGGTGACGCCGGAGGGCACGCAGACCACCACCCGCGGGTGCGCCCAGCGGTTCTGGTGCACCTTCTGGATGAAGTGGCGGAGCATCTGCTCGGTCACGTCGAAGTCGGCGATCACCCCGTCCTTCAGGGGGCGGATGGCGCTGATGTTGCCGGGGGTGCGGCCGAGCATCCGCTTGGCCTCGATGCCCACGGCGTGGACCTCGTTGGTGCGCTGGTCGATCGCGACCACGGAGGGCTCGGAGAGCACGATCCCGCGGCCGCGCACGTAGACGAGCGTGTTCGCGGTCCCGAGGTCCACGGCCATGTCGCGTCCGCCGAAGCCGGTCAGGTAGCTCAGGAAGCCGATCGGTGCCTCCGTTCGCAAGCGGACGAGGTGGGCAACTGCCCTCGCCCCGATCGTTGATGGCGGCGGATGGGGTCTGCCGTTCGCGGCTCGATCGGGCCGCAGTGTAGTCCACCCTCCGCCAATGCCGCCACCGGCCTCCCGGACCGCAGCCCATGCGCCGGAGATGCGGTGGCCCTGAAGCGCCGGGCGGCCATGTCCCGCAGGCTAGCGGGCCGCCCGGCTGGAGCCGGCGTCGCCGACCGGGCGCCCGGAGGCGGACCAGGGCGCGAGGCCGACCTCCTCGAGGAGGTCGAGGGTCGCGCCCAGGGGGAGGCCGATGACCGTCGTGACATCGCCCTCGACCCGCTCGGCCAGCGCTGCGCCCGCGCCCTGGATGGCGTAGGCGCCGGCACGGTCGGCCCACTCCCCCATCTGCAGGTACCAGTCCACGGCCGCCGCGCTCAGCGTCCTGAAGCGCACCGACGCGCGGTCGCAGCGGACGCGCTCGGCGGCCTGCGAGATGAGCGCCACGGCGGTGATCACGGTGTGCTCACGCCCCGCGAGCAGCTGGATCATCTCCCGCGCCTCGTGGCGGTCGGCCGGCTTTCCCAGCCAGCGCCCGCCGACGACCACGGCCGTGTCCGCGCCCAGGACGGCGCCCCCCGGCGGCACCCCCAGCCGTGCGGCGACCTCCCGCGCCTTCCCGAGGGCGTGCGCGAGCGCGCGCTCGCCCGGGTCGGCCGGAGCCGCGGCGCCCCCCTCGTCGTAGCGCGACACCACCGTCCGGAAGGGCACCCGCAGGAGCCCCAGCAGCGCGCGCCGCTGGGGCGAGCGCGAGGCGAGGAGGATCAGCGGACCGGCGCCGGCGCCGGGACGAGATCCTCCCCGAAGTGCAGGCCCAGCTCGCGAGCGGCCGACTCGGCTCCGTCCGAGCCATGGACCGCGTTCTCGCCCACCGTGAGCGCGAGGTCGCCCCGGATCGTCCCCGGAGGCGCGGTCTGGGGGTCGGTCGGCCCCATCATCGTCCTCAGCACGGCGATCGCGCCGGGCCCTTCGACCGCCATCATCACCACCGGTCCGGAGGTGATGAAGTCGACGAGCTCGCCGAAGAACGGCCGCTCACGGTGCTCGGCGTAGTGCTCCTCGGCGATCGACCGCGTCATGAGCGCCTTCTTGAGCCCGATCAGGCGCAGCCCCCGACGCTCGATCCGGGCGATGATCTCCCCGGTGAAGCCCCGCGCCACCGCGTCGGGCTTCACCATCACGAACGAGCGCTCGGTCACGATCGCAAGCGGTCGGAGGGAAGCTGCGGCAGCCCCGCGACCATCGTCTCGCAGTAGGGGCAGAGCTTCCAGGAGGGGTCGAGCGCCTCTCCGCAGCGAGAGCAGGCCTCGCGCAGCTTGCGCAGGCACGAGGGGCAGGACAGGTACTTGGCCTCCACCGGGTGCCCGCAGTCGGGGCAGCGCGGCCGCTCGAGCCGCAGCTCGAGCTCCTCGAGCTCCAGCTCGCGCTCGCGCGCGTCGGTGAGCCGCTCGGGCGGCCGGATCACGATGTAGATGAGCGCGCCCAGGTAGGGGATGACCAGCGCCAGCAGCGTCGCCGCGATGACGAGCCCGCCGCGCGGGATGCGCCGCCGGGCGTCCTGGTAGGTCCAGTAGACCAACGCGAGCCAGAGGCCAACGCCGGCGATCTTGAGGCCGAAGCTGACGAAGCTCCAGGCTGAGGAGTCGAAGAAGCTCGAGATCGACGAGAAGGGGTCGATGGCTGCGGTGTTACTGATCGGGTTCGGCAACGTCCCCTCGCCTCACCGGGCCGGGCCCGGACCCGGGGCGAGTCTATCAGGGGCGCCGGCCGCGGCCGGACGGTCGTCGGGGCCGTCCGGCGGCGCCCGCAGGAGCCAGGGGCGAAGGTCCCCGAGCAGGTAGAGGGACCCGCACACCAGCACGGCGCCGCGGCGGCCCGCCAGCGCCCGCGCCCGCTGCACGGCCGCCCGCGGCGACTCGACCGCCTCGGCGCGGCAGCCGGCCCGGCGGGCCAGCGCCGCGAGGCCGGCGGGCGACGAGGCGCGCGGGTGGCGGGAGCGGGTCGCCACGACGGCGCGGCAGGCGTCCGCCAGGGAGCGCATCATCGCCCCGGCGTCCTTGTCGCCCAGCACCGACACCACCGCCACCGGCCGCCGGCGCGCGGTGGCCGCGCCGAGCGAGGCGACCATCGCCTCGACGCCCGCCGGGTTGTGCGCACCGTCCAGCACCACCAGCGGCGCCCCCGGCAGCACCTCCAGGCGCCCCGGCATCCGGACCAGTGCGAGCGCACCCGCGAGCGGCCCCGGGTCGAGCGGTCGGCCCAGCAGACGCTCGGCCGCGGCGAGCGCAACCGACAGGTTGTCGCGCTGAAAGCGCCCGCGCACGCCCAGCGGAAGCGCCGGATAGCGGGCGCCCGGGGTGACCACCTCCACCCCGCTCCCCGCGGCGCGCGCGCGCACCTCGCTGCCGCAGCGCCAGGCCGCGAGGCACCGCAGGGTCATCTCGCCCGCGACGGCGGCGGCGGCGGCCGGGGACAGCGGGCCGACCACCAGCCGGTCCGAGCCCTCGGGGCAGACGGCCAGCTTCTCCGCCGCGATGGCCTCCTCCGTGTCCCCCAGGAGGTCCGTGTGCTCCAGCGAGACGTTGGTGAGCGCCACCACGGCGTCGGCCCCCAGCACGTTGGTGGCGTCGTAGCGGCCTCCCAGCCCCGCCTCGATCACGGCGGCGTCGAGCCCCGCGTCGGCGAACGTCCAGAACGCGGCGGCGGTCAGGATCTCGAACTGGGTCGGCTGGTCGTCGGCGTCGAGGTCGAGGGAGGCCGCGGCGGCGACTGCGGCGCTGACGGCCCGCGCGAAGCGCTCCCGCGAGACCGCCCGTCCCTGGATCTCGATCCGCTCCCTCCAGCCCGTCACGTGGGGCGAGAGATAGGTGCCGGTCCGCAGCCCCTGGCTGGCGAGCGCGGCCCCCGCGAGCCGGGCGGTGGAGGACTTGCCGTTGCTGCCCACGACGTGGATCGCGGGCTGGGCGCGCTCCGGGTGGCCCAGCGCGCCGAGCAGCGCCCGCATCCGCTGCAGTCCGAAGCGCATGCCGAGCACCGCCAGGCGCTCGACGTGGCGCTCGGCCTGCCGGGCGCTGAGCGCCGGGCCGTCAGGGCCTGGGACGGCTCCCCCTCGACGGGTTGTTGACGTACGCGCTGGAGGGCACCGTTCGCTGTGTATCACACGAGCGACCGCGGCGGCCGGTCGGCGCTGCGACCGCCTCAGCCGTTCTTGACGACGATGTTGCCCACCACGTTGGCCGCCCGTTCGCAGGCGTCCAGGGCGTCCTCCAGGCCCTCGAAGATGTCCTTCCAGCGGATGATCGCGCGCGGGCTCACGTCCTCGTCCTCGAACAGGGCGGCGATCGCGTCGCGCACGATCCGGTCCCCCTCGTCCTCCAGCCGCTTCACCTCGACCAGGTGGGCCTCGGCGCCCTTGAACCCCCGCAGCTTCGAGAGCGCGGCCGCCAGCGCCTCGGCAGCCGCCACCAGGACCCGGCACTGCTCGAGCGACTGCTCCATCGGGGCCTCGATCCGGTAGAGGCCCAGCAGGTCGCAGGCGTGCTCGATGTGATCCACGACGTCGTCGATCGCGCCCGCGAGCTCGTAGATGTCCTCGCGGTCGAACGGGGTCACGTACTGGGTGTTCAGGAGCCGGATGATCTCGCGCGTGATGCGGTCGCCCTCGGTCTCCAGCGCCTTGATCTCGGCGTGGGTCACGGTGGAGTCGGGGTGGTCCCGGAAGAGGGCGTCGGCCCGACGCGCCGCCTGGAGGGCGTTCGCGCCGGCCTGGATGAAGAGCACGTAGAACTCGCTGGGGCGCGGGACGAGGGCCAATCGCATGAGGCGGACGCTACCTGCTCGCGCGGCCCGCGCCTATCAGGGGCGCGGAGGAGACGTCCCGAGAGGGCAGTGGGTCAGTCGCCCCCGAGCGCCCGAAGCCGCTCCTCGAGGAGCTCCAGCTCCGCCGCGAAGCGGGCCTCCTTCTCGACCTCGGCACGCACCAGGCGCTCCGGCGCGCGCTCCACGAACTTCGGGTTCGCGAGCTGACGGCGCGCGCGCTCGAGCTCCGCGCGCGCGCGCTCGACCTCCGTCTCCAGGCGCGCCCGCTCGGCCTGCCGATCGAGCTCGCCGGCGACCCGGCGCACCAGCATCCGGGCGAAGGAGAGCTGCAGGGGCTGCGGCTCGCCGGCGCCCTCGGCGCCGGGGCGAGCCGCCGCGAGCCCCTCGAGGGCGGCCCAGGAGAGCGGCGGGTCCGCGCCGCCCTCGAACTCCAGGAGCAGCGGCTCCCGCGGGTGGAGCCCGGCCTCGGACCGCAGGGTGCGCAGCGCCGTCACGGTCTCCCTGAAGCGCTCGACCTCGGACTCCGCCGCGGGGTCGGCCGGTCCCGGGGCCACCGGAAGCGCGTGGGTGAGCATCAGGCCCTCCGAGCGGGGGAGCCGCGACCAGGCCTCCTCGCTGACGAAGGGCATCACGGGGTGGACCAGCGCCAGCAGCTGCTCGAGGACGTGGCCCGCCACCTCCGGGGTGGCCTCGCCGGTCTTCAGCAGCTCGAGGTACCAGTCGCAGAACTCGTCGAAGATCAGGTGGTAGACGAGGTCGGCGAGCGCGCTGAACTCGTACTCGCCCAGCAGCCGGTCGGCCTCGTCGACCGCGGCAGCCACCCGCGAGGCGATCCAGCGGTCGGCGGTCGTGCGGCCCTCGACGGGCGGCGGCTCGCCGGCGCGTCCGCCACGACCGACCACCAGCCCGGTCGCGTTCCAGAGCTTCGTGACGAGCTTGCGGCCCTGGACCACCCGCTCGTCGCTGTAGCGGACGTCCTGCGTGCTCGACATGAGCAGCAGCCCGAAACGCAGGGCGTCGGCGCCGTGCACGTCGATGACCTCGAGCGGGTCGATGCCGGTGCCCAGGCTCTTGCTCATCCGCCGGCCGTCCGGCGCCTGGATCACCGAGTGGATGTAGACGTCCGAGAAGGGGACGTCCCCCATGTACTCGAGGCCCATCATCACCATCCGGGCGACCCACAGGAAGATGATCTCGCGCGCCGTGGACAGCAGCTGGGTCGGGTAGAAGCGCTCGAGCTCGGGCGTGTCGTCCGGCCAGCCGAGGGTCGCGAAGGGCCACAGCGCCGAGCTGAACCAGGTGTCCAGGACGTCCGGGTCGCGCTCCCAGCCCTCGCCGGCGGGCGCCTCCATGCCGACGTGGACCTCCTCGCCGCGGTACCAGACCGGCAGCTGGTGGCCCCACCAGAGCTGCCGGCTGACGCACCAGGGGCGGATCTCGCGCATCCAGTCCAGGTAGACGCGGCCGAAGCGCTCCGGCGTGAAGCGCACCCGCCCGTCCTCGACCGCCGCGATGGCGGGGCGGGCCAGGCGGTCCATGTCGCAGAACCACTGGAGCGAGATCAGGGGCTCGATGCGGGCGCCGCTGCGATGGGAGTAGGGCACCGTGTGGGTGTAGGGCTCCTCGCCCCGCAGCGCGCCCAGCTCGCGCAGGTCGTCGAGCACCCGCTCGCGGGCCTCGTCGGGCGTGAGGCCGGCGTAGCGCGCGCCCGCCTCCGCGGTCATCCGCCCGTCCTCGCCGATCACGGTCACCTGCTCCAGCCCGTGCCGGCGGCCGATGTCGAAGTCGTTCGGGTCGTGCGCCGGCGTCACCTTGAGGCAGCCGGT
The DNA here is from genome assembly GCA_033856495.1 of Miltoncostaeaceae bacterium. GTDB lineage: Bacteria > Actinomycetota > Thermoleophilia > Miltoncostaeales > Miltoncostaeaceae > JAWVEW01. The sequence goes on from JAWVEW010000483.1 coordinate 8,306, forward strand.
GCCGAAGGCGGGGTCGACGTAGGCGTCGCCGACGATCGGCAGCTCGCGCCCCACCAGCGGCAGGATGGCGCGACGGCCGATCAGGCGCCGGTAGCGCTCGTCGTCGGGATTGACGGCGATCCCGGTGTCGCCCAGCATCGTCTCCGGCCGCACCGTGGCGACCACCAGCTCGCCCTCGCCGTCGGCCAGCGGATAGGCGATCCGGACCAGATCGTCCGTCACCTCCCGGTTCTCCACCTCGAGGTCCGAGACCGCCGATCCGAGGCCGGGGTCCCAGTTGACCATGTAGCGGTCGCGGTAGATGTAGCCCTTCTCGTGCAGGTCGACGAAGACCCGCA
>JAWVEW010000484.1:0-3408 GCA_033856495.1 Miltoncostaeaceae bacterium
TGGAACTCGGGGACGCCGTTGACGGTGATCGGCCGGGCGGTCGCGGGCGTGACGTGGGCGTCGCAGGGCTCGACGCCCTCCTTGCCCCAGGCCACGCTGCCCCCGCCGACGTCGGTGTCGGTGGCCCAGTTGACCGTGGCGAAGGATCCGACCGCGTCGGTGAGGTAGGGGGAGCGGCGCAGGTGGGGATCGGCCGCGCCGGCCGGCGCCGCGGGAAGGAGGAGCCCGCATGCCAGGAGCGCGACCAGCGCGCGCCGGCGCCGTGTGAGGAAGCCCTGCCGGGTCACGGGTCCATCCGACGCTGCGCACCCCCGGAAACGACTGCGGGCGGCCCGAAGGCCGCCCGCGTGAATCCCAGCTTCCCTACGCGGTGCTCTAGGGGACCAGCAGGTTGAAGCCGACGCCGTTCGTGAGGACGCCGTTCACCTTCGTCGCGACCTCGAAGCTGGCGGGGACGCCGGAGGTCTGCGGCGGGCATTCGCCGTTGCCGGCGCTGGCGCTGTTCACCTCGACCGAGAGGACGTTCGCGCCGCCGAGCAGGCTTCCCTCGGTGAAGTTCACGTCAACCGTCCCCACGGAGGGGTTCCTGGCCGGGTTCAGGTTGGTGGGGGTGCTGGGCGTGAGGCAGTACTTGCCCGTGAGGGTCGCGCCGCCCGGCCCGGTGGCGAAGGCGACGCCGCCGGGGGTGGTGCATGCGGTACCTGCCACGCAGGGTCCGAAGCCCTTCGCGCGGCCGGGGGTGGTGTCGATTGCGGGAGAAGCCGGGATCCGGGCGTCGACGACGACGTAGCCGCGCGCGGTGCCGGCGGCGCCGATCGCGCCGGTGTTACCGATCGGGCCGGTTGCGCCGGGGTCGCCCTTGGCGCCGGTCTGGCCGCCCGGGCCTGTGACGCCCTGCGGTCCGGTGTCGCCCTTGGGGCCGACGGCGCCCTGGGGCCCGACGACCGTGCCGCGGAGCGAGCCGGCCCTGAAGTCCTTGATGAGCAGGCTCCCGTCCTTCACCTTGACGCTGTTTACAGCGTTGTTGGCGAGCTTCGGGTTCGTGACGGCGCCGTTCTTGATCTGAGCCGTGCCGATGGTCGCGGCGGCGAAGCCGGTCCCACCGAGCGCGGCGAAGATGGCCGCCGTCGCGAGCACGTTCGAGTAGTTGAGGTGGCTGCGCAACCGCGCGAGCATGAGTCCTCCTTGGCGTGGGAGAGGTCCTTCTGCGGTGCAGACTACCCCGCGCCCACCGAAACCCGAAAGGGGGCCGGGTGCGCCGTGCCCGGCGCCGCCCTCCGAAAGGGCCTTCGGACTCCGCGCGGCGGCCTCGCTCAGTGCCCCTCGGCCATGGACGACAGCCTCCCGCCCGGCGTCGGGTGTGGCTCCGCCACGGCGAGGCGCCCCCGCACCCGCGCCGCGAGATCGCCGTCGGGACGAGCGCCGAGGCGGCCGATCACGGCGGCCGCCGCCACCGACCCGGCGACCGCGCAGCTGGCCAGGTCGAGACCGCTGGTGAGCGCCCACAGGAACCCGGCGGCGTAGAGGTCGCCGGCGCCGGTCGTGTCGACGACGGCGGCGACCGGCTCGGCGGCCACGACGTGGGTCTCGTCCCCCGAGACGACCACCGACCCCCGCTCGGAGCGGGTCAGCGCGGCGATCCGCGGCCGGGCGCCGTACCGCAGCCGCTCGATCGCCTCGTCGAGGCCCGCAGCCTCGTAGAGGGAGATCGCCTCGGCCTCGTTGGCGAACAGGATGTCCACGTCCTCCTCGACCAGCCGTCGCAGCTCGTCGCGGTGGCGCCCGACGCAGAATGGGTCGGACAGCGAGAGGGACACCCGGCGCCCGGCCTCGTGGGCGAGGGCGATCGCCCGGCGTACGGCGTCCTTGGCGCTCGGGCGGTCCCAGAGGTAGGCCTCCACGTAGGTGATCGCGGCCGCCTGGACCAGGGCCGGGTCGATGTCCCCGGGCGCGAGCTCGGTCGCCGCGCCGAGATAGGTGCCCATCGTGCGCTGGGCGTCCGGGGTGACCATGACCATGCAGCGGCCGGTGGCCGGGCCGTCCGGCGCCGGCGCCGCCTCGAAGCGCACGCCCGACGCCCGGATGTCGTGGCCGAACACCTGCCCCAACTGGTCGTTCCGGACGCGGCCGATGAAGGCGGCGCGCGCGCCGAGCGCAGCGGCGCCGGCCATCGTGTTCGCGCTGGAGCCGCCCGAGCACTCGACGGCCGCGCCCATCGCCGCGTAGATGGCGTCCGCGCGGGAGGCGTCCACCAGCGTCATCGTGCCCTTGACCAGCCCGTGGTCCCCCAGCAGCCCCTCGTCGGCGTGAGCCAGGACGTCCACGATCGCGTTGCCGATCCCGAGGACGTCGATCGCCGGCGGGGCGGGCGCCCCCCGGCTCACCGTGCCTGCGCCCCTGCGCCCGCGCGGACCTGCGCGGCGAACGCGCGCCCCGCGGCGGCCACCGTGCCGAAGACATCCGCCAGCGGGGTCATCCAGCGCGGCGGCTCGGGCAGCGCCCCGACCAGGTCGGTCGACACCAGCACCTGCCCGTCGCAGCCCTCGCCGGCGGCGATCCCGATCGTCGGGCAGCCGACCGCGGCGGTGATCCTCGCCGCCAGCTCCGCCGGCACCGCCTCGATGACGATGGCGTAGCAGCCGGCGGCGTCGAGCGCGATCGCGTCCTCCAGGATCCGCGCCGCCGCCTCCGGCGTGGTGCCCTGGCGCCGGTACTCGACCGCGGTCTGGGGAAGGAGCCCGACATGCCCCATCACCGGCACGCCGGCGCCGACGAGGGTCTGCACCTGGGCGATCATGGCGCCCTCGAGCTTGACGCTCCGGGCCCCGGCCTCGACGAGGACCAGGGCGCTCACGAGCGCCTCCTCGGGCGTCCGGTAGCTGCCGGCGGGCATGTCGGCGACCAGGTGGGTGTGGCTGAGGCCGTTGCGCACCGCCCGCACGTGGTGGGCCATCATCTCGAGCGTGACCGCCCGGGTGGTCGGGTAGCCCAGCTCCACCTCGCCGAGGCTGTCGCCGACCAGGATCAGGTCGAGCCCGCAGCCGTCGAGCGCCAGGGCGGTCGGGTAGTCGTAGGCCGTGAGCATGGCCAGCCTCGCGGTGCCCTTGCGCGCCCGGATCTCGTCCGGGTCGAGCCCTCCGCCCCTGGAGGCCGACGCCGCCGCGTAGACGCCCATCAGCCCTGCTGCCAGCGGACGCCGGGCCCCTCGGGCACGAGCTCGGGCGTCTGGCGGTTGCCGGCGTCGACCTGCACGACCACCGGTCGATGGTCGTCGAGGTCCTCCTCCGCGTACGCCGCGTAGGAGAGCACGATCACCAGGTCGCCGGGCTGGGCCAGTCGGGCGGCGGCGCCGTTGATGCAGATCGTCCCGCTGCCGCGCGGGCCCTCGATCGCGTAGGTCTCGAAGCG
>JAWVEW010000485.1:0-2670 GCA_033856495.1 Miltoncostaeaceae bacterium
CGCCGCCCGTCGTGCAGCCAGCCGAGCGCCGCGCAAAAGACGCCGCGCTCGCTGGGGGCGGGGCCGTTGGCACTCGTGTCGTTACCCCCCTGACCCCGGTGGCGCTAGCCCCCTGACGCCGCTTGGCCACTGATTCGAGGACGGTGATGCGAGCGCGTGCGTCGCGCAGCTCCGCCTCAAGGGATCCTGTCTGAGCACGGGCGGCGTGGTACTCCTTACCGGACCCCGTTGTCGGTCGACCACGAGTGAGAGGCTGTGGTGGATGTTACGCGGCGGAAGGTAGGGCTCGGGGCGGACGGACAGCTCAGGTCATGTGCCCGCCCGAGACGCGAAGCGCTATCAGTCGGCCCACCAGTCCCGCTGACCCTCGACGTCGTCTCGCGGATTTTCGCCGAGATTGGGCGCACCGAACACGAGGATCCTGAGGCCCTCTGGCCCGCTCTCGTAGCCTCGCCACGTACCGGGCGGGACGCGCACCACGTCCCACTCCTTGACCTCGACGATCTCGTCGTCGAGCTTCATCCGCCCGCTCCCGCCCACGACCACGTACACCTCCTCCTGCTCCTTGTGCGTGTGGCCGTACGGGAAGCGATAGTCGGGCGGGATGCGCTGATAGCTGAGGCCCGACTGCTCGAGCTCGAGCGCCTTGGTCGCCATGCGGAACTCCAGGTCCGGCGCGCCGTCGAAGTTGGACCCAAGGTCCTCCAGATCCTCCCTGAGGTTCCTGAGCGTGAACGGCACGGCCGCGATTCTAGGGCTCAGGGAGGCCGCACCGCCGCCGGTTCAGCGGCGCTGACAGCGACATCGAGTCCACGTTGGACCAAACTCGCCTCGCTGAGCCGCGAGTCACGTCGGGCACCGTCCGCGGGAAAGCCGTTCCGATCAGAGACTGCACGCGGCCGCGCGGCGCGCGCCGCGCCCCGGTCATGCGGCGACGGCGATCGGGTCGGTGCTCACCAGCAGGGTCGCGGCGAACGCGGCCGGTGAGCGCATCCCCAGCGCGCTGTGGGGCCTGCGCTGGTTGTAGTCCTGGCGCCAGTCCTCGATCACCACACGTGCCTCCGCGAGACAGGCGAACTCCTCGACGTCGAGCACCTCGTCGCGTGCTTGCCCCTGGGGCCGCATCTGGAGGGGCCGCGATGGTCACGGTTCCTCCTTTGCCGGACGCAAGAGGGCTCCTGTCGGGGCGCGTTAGCAGGGGGCGGCCTGGGGTAGGGACCCGGCCACTGGCTTTAAGGACGTCACGTGGGGGGAGGCTCTACCGGCGTCGCGATGCGCACCTCCTGGCCGTCGTCGAACACCGCGACGAGCTCGAGGCGACCGCCGAGGGCTTCCACGTAACCGCGCAGCGTGGAGATGTAGAGGTCGGGCGAGCGCTCGATCCGAGAGATGCGTGCCTGGCCGGTGCCGAGGCGCTCGGCGAGGGCGGTCTGGTTGAGCCCCTTCGCCTGGCGGAGCTCCGCGAGCGTCATCGCGTCGAGGATGGCTTGGTGCATCGCCTCGCGACGGGCCTCGCCGGCGGGGCCGGTGTCCCGCGGCGTCCATGGGCCCGTCGAGAGCGCGCCCGTGGTCGTGGTCTCGGCCATCTAGTCCTCCTTCAGCTCGGCGAGGTGCCGGTCGTAGAGCGCGTCGGCATAGGCGATCGCCGGCGGGTACCACTCGTTCCACAGCCCCGCCTTGTCGCCGCCCCACAGGAGCACCACGATCCCACGCGGGTCGACGGCGGCGAGCACCCGGATGGTCTGGATACGAAGCTCGCGCATCGCCTGATGACGCGAGGTCTTGATCGGCTTCAACACGGCGGCGCCAAGTGCGTCGGCGTGGGCGACGAAGGCCGCGACGACGACCGCCACCGCGTCGGCCTTGGCGTCGTCCAGGCGCGCCATCCAGTCATCGAACTCCGGCGTGCTCTCTACAGGGTATGCCATAGCTGTAGTATGCCCCAAACATCATACCCAAGACACGCACGGCGATCGAGCAGGTGCCCGATGCGCCATAACCATGGTTCGGGGCGCTCAAGCGACCCTCATGCCGCGGACGTCGGCCACCAGATTCAGATCCTGATGGACGGCTCGATCGTGGACGCCTCCCTCCGGGCGACTTGTCGCGCGGAACGGCGGTGCCCGCCGCCGGCGTCGATGACGCCCTCCGCGGGTACCTGATCCCCGATGCCGCGCGCGATCTGGTCGGGGAGCATCGCCTTCGGGCTCGTCAACGCTCCCGTGCGCATGTACGCCGCCATCCACGAGGAGACGATCCACTTCAACCTCGTGCACACGGCCGACAAGGCCCCGATCGGCTACGAGAAGATCTGCAAGGCCGAGGGGAAGCCGGTCCCGGACGAGGAGATCGCGAGGGCCTACCCGCTGGGCGACGACGATCTGGTCCTCCTGGACGACGAGGACTTCGCGGCGGCCGAGGCCGAGTCGTACCGGACGATCGAGATCCTCGACTTCGTTCCCTACGAGCAGATCGACCCGATCTACTTCGAGCGCACCTATTACCTCGGGCCGGACAAGGGCGCCGAGTCGGTGTACCTGCTGCTGACGGCGGCGATGGAGCGGACCGAGTTGGCGGCGGTCGGCCGCTACGTCTTCCACGCCCGCGAGCGCCTCGGCCTGCTGCGCGTGCGCGATGGTGTGATCACGCTCGAGCGGATGTACTTCGCTG
>JAWVEW010000486.1:0-2508 GCA_033856495.1 Miltoncostaeaceae bacterium
CGGCTGGGCCGTCGTGCTGGTGGGGCGCGGCTCCACCGACCCGGACGCCAACGCCGACCTCGCGAAGATCGCGCGGCTCTACTTCGAGGGACGCGCGCACCCCTTCGTCGAGCACTCCTTCGTCAGCCTGGCGCCGCCCTCGGTGGCCGCCGTCCTGGAGCGCTGCCGGCGCCTGGGAGCCGAGCGCGTCGTGGTGGTGCCCTACTTCCTGTTCACCGGCGTGCTGGAGCGGCGCATCGGCGAGCAGGCCCGCGCCTACGCCGCCGAGCACGGGCTGGAGGTGCGCGTGGCGGGGTACCTCGGCCCCGACCCGGCGGTCGTCGACCTCGTGCTGGAGCGCTACCGCGAGGCGATCGAGGGCGACGCCCGCATGAACTGCGACGTCTGCGTGCACCGCGTGGCGCTGCCGGGCTTCGAGCACAAGGTGGGCGCGCCGGCCACGCCGCACTACCACCCGGACGTGGACGGCGACGAGCACCACCACGACCATCATCACCACCATCACGGCTGAACGGTGCCGCTGACCCTGGTCATCGGCGGGACCCGGTCGGGAAAGAGCGCGGTCGCCGAGTCGATCGCCGCGTCGGCCGGGCGGCCCGTGGTCTACGTCGCCACCGGCGAGGCGAGCGACCCCGAGATGGCCGAGCGGATCGCGCGCCATCGGGCGCGCCGGCCGGCCGGCTGGCGCACCGTGGAGACCGCCGACCCCGCGGCAGCGCTCGCCGGCGCGGGGCCGGACACGGTGCTGCTGGAGTCGCTCGGCGGCTGGATCGCCGGCCGCATGCACGCCGCCGGGCTGCTCGAGGAGGGGCCCGCCGCGGAGGGGGAGGGGGCCGGGATCCTGGCCGGCGCGAGGGCGCTGGCGGCGGCGGCGTCCGCCCGCGCGGGCCTGACCGTGGTGGTGGCCGAGGAGGCGGGACTCGGCCCGGTCGCGGCGGGGGCCGCAACGCGCCGCTACCTCGACCTCGCCGGCGAGGCCTGCCAGGCGCTGGCCGCCGCGGCCGACCGCGTGCTCCTCGTGGTGGCCGGCCGGACGCTGGAGCTGGGGCCTCCGGGCCCCCCGTCGCTCCTCCCCGAGCTGCGGCTGCACGGCGACGCGATGGTGCCTCCCGGCGCCGAGGACTTCGCCGTGAACGTCGAGCCCGGACCGGCGCCGGCGTTGCGGGCCGAGCTCGAGGCCGCGCTCGACCGGCTCGACGCCTACCCGGACGAGACTGCGGCCACCGCGGCGGTGGCCGCTCGCCACGGGCGCAGCCCCGAGGAGGTGGTGCTGACCAACGGCGCCGCCGAGGCCTTCTGGCTGGTGGCCGCAGGCCTGCGGCCGCGGCGGGCGGTCTGCGTCCACCCGGGCTTCACGGAGCCGGAGGCCGCGCTGCGCGCGCACGGGCGGCCGGTGGAGCGGGTCCTGCGCCGGGCCGGCGACTTCGCGCTGGCCGCCGACGCCGTGCCGGACGGCGCGGACCTGGTCGTCGTGGGCAACCCGAACAACCCCACCGGGACCCTCGAACCGGCCGCCGCGCTGGCCCGGCTGGCCCATCCGGGGCGCGCGCTGGTCGTCGACGAGGCGTTCATGGAGTTCGTCCCGGGCGAGCCCGAGAGCCTCGCCGGCCGTGGCGACCTGCCTGGGCTCGTGGTCGTGCGCAGCCTCACCAAGCTCTGGGGGCTCGCGGGCCTGCGGGCCGGCTACCTGCTGGCGCCGGCGCGGCTGGCGGAGCGGCTGCGCGCCGTGCGCCCGCCCTGGAGCGCGAACGCGCTGGCGCTGGCGGCGGTGCGCGCCTGCTGCGGCCAGGCCGCCGCCGCGCGCCGCGCCGCCGAGGCGATCGGCGCGGAGCGCGAGCGCCTGAGCGCCGACCTCGCCGCCCTGTCGGGGGTGCGGGTGTGGCCGTCGGCCGCGAACTTCGTGCTCGCGCGGGTGCCGGACGGCGCGGCCGTCCACGCGCGGCTGCTGGAGCGCGGCCTCGCCGTGCGCCCGTGCCACACCTTCCCCGGGCTCGGCCCCGACCACCTGCGCGTGACGGTGCGGCGCCCGGAGGCGAACCGCCGGCTGGCGGCGGCCCTCGCAGAGGTCATCGCGTGCGGGTGATCGTCCGCGACGGCGCGCTGGTGGCGGACCTCGGCACCGTGCACCGCTGCCTGTCGAGCGCGGTGCTGGGCGGCGGCCTTGGGACGATCCGCACCTGGCTGAACGCGCAGGTGCCGCCGGACTACGGGCGCGCGGACCCGGAAGACGACCTGGCCGCCCGCGCCACCCGCCTCGCCCTCGCCGCCCCCGTGGTGGGCATGCTCACCGCGGCCGACGTCGGCCGCCACACGCAGGGCGCCCGCGGAGGTGCGCGCGCGCTCGCGACCGTGGGCGTGGAGTGGGCGCTCGCGGCGGCTGGCGGCAGGCCGCGCCCGGTGCCGCCGGTCGGCACCATCAACCTGCTGGTGCTGACGGAGGCGCCGCTGGACGATGCCGGGTTGGTGAACGCCCTCCAGTCCTCCGTCGAGGCCAAGGCCCAGGCCCTC
>JAWVEW010000487.1:0-14304 GCA_033856495.1 Miltoncostaeaceae bacterium
ACCGCGCGCCTCCCTTCGAGCGAGCGCGACCTCGTAGAAGCGGCGGCTGGCGGCGAGGTCGGCGACCCCGATCGCGACGTGGTCGAGCCCGTTGCTCACGGGCCCGATTCTGGTCCTCGCGCCCCGCCTCTCGCAAATCCCCTGACCGCGCGCCTCCCTTCGAACGAGCGCGGCAGCGACAGCCACACGTCCGCGCCCCCTCCCGTGCGGTTGGCGATGTGGGCGGTGCCGCGGCTGGCCCGGGCCACCATCTGGACGATCGCCAGGCCGAGGCCCGCGCCGCCGCGCCCGCGCGCCTCGTCGGCGCGGCTGAAGCGCTCGAAGGCCCGCAGCGGGAACGTCTGCGGGAGAGCCCGGCGCCATGGTCGCGGACGTGAATCTCCACCCGCCCGCACGCGTCGATCGCCGACAGCGCGACCGGCCCCGCCCCGTGTTCGCAGCGCGTTGTCGACCATGTTCCCCAGCGCCTGCTGCAGCTGCAGCGGGTCGCCGCGCACCGTCAGCCCGGGCGGGACCTCGGTGAGCAGCGCGCGCCCCTCGAGCTCGGCGCGCCGGGCGAAGCGCCCGGCCGCCGTGGCGCACGCCCGGCGGTCCGCCTCCTGGCTCGCCGACCCAGGTGCGCGGGCTCATGCCCGGTTCATCCTCTGCCGTCGTCGGCGGAGGGGGAGCGATTTCACGGCTCTCGACCACGAGACCCGGCTGACTCAACCCGTGGGGGCCGGCGCAGCGGGTGTGCGAGACTTCCGCCCCGTGCGCCGGCCCACTCGCCACCGCGCCGCGGTCGCGGCGGTCCTCGCGGGGGCATTGGCGGCGCTGGCCCCGGCCGCAGCAGCGGCGCCGCGGGCCGCGAACGCGGGGTTGCGTGCGCCCGACCGCGCCGACTGGCGCGCCCTGCTCGGGTGGTCGGCCGCCTGCGAAGGCCCGTACCGTGTGACGTTCCCCGACGGCGGGCCGAACGCGGGCCTGGCCTTCTGGCCGTTCGGGGCCGGACGCCTGCTGGTCCAGGTCCAGTGCGCGTCGGGCGCCTACCAGGGCATCTCGACCCTCTACCTCGTGGACCGGTCGCGGACGCCGGCGCGCGCCCGCGGCCTCGCGCTCACGGTCTACGAGGCGCCGGGGGCCGCGCTGCGCCGGAGCCGCGCCCGGCTGGTGAACGGCGCCATCGAGCCCGATCCCTCCACCGGCCGCCTGCAGCTCTTCACCAGGTTTCGCGGCCTCGGCGACTGCGGGGTGCTCGCCACGTACGCGCTGCGCGGCGGAAGGTTCGTCCCGCAGGAGGTGCGCGCGAAGCTCGCCTGCGACGGGCGGCCGCCCTACGACCCGGCCCGCTGGCCGAGGCACCCCCTCTCGCCGCAGCCGGTCACAGCCTCCAGACGCGGTCGCCGACGTCGGGCACGACGTTCCGCAGATCGACCACCAGCGGCGCGTGGCGCGCCACCAGCTCCCAGTCGGTGAGGGTGTGGGCGGTCACGACCACCGCCACGTCGCTGCCGCGCAGCAGGTCGGGCGTGAGCGCCTTGCTCACGAGCCCGTGGGAGCTCAGCTCGCGGACGTGGGGGTCGTGGTAGGCGACCTCGGCGCCGCCCTCCCGCAGTAGGTCGATCACCCGCAGCGCGGGGCTCTCGCGCGTGTCGCTGACGTCGGCCTTGTAGGCGACGCCGACGACGAGGACGCGGCTGCCGTTCAGCGCCCTGCGCCGGCTGTTCAGCGCCCGCACCGCCTTCGCCACGCAGAAGGCGGGCATCTGGGAGTTGACCTTGCCGGCCAGCTCGATGAACTCGGTGTGGAAGTCGAACTCGCGCGCCTTCCAGGTGAGGTAGAAGGGGTCGATCGGGATGCAGTGCCCGCCGAGGCCCGGTCCCGGCCGGAACGGCATGAAGCCGAAGGGCTTGGTGGCGGCGGCGTCGATCACCTCCCAGACCGGGATCGCCATCCGGTCACAGAGCATCGCCAGCTCGTTCACGAGCGCGATGTTCACGCTGCGGAAGATGTTCTCGAGCAGCTTCGTCATCTCGGCGACCTCGGGGCTGCTGACCGGGACCAGCTCGCCGCAGGCCCGGCCGTAGAGCTCCATCGCCCGGCGGGTGCACTCGGGGGTCAGGCCGCCGACCACCTTCGGCGTGGTGGCGGTCGTCCAGTCCCGTCGGCTGGGGTCCACCCGCTCAGGCGAGAAGGCGAGGTGGAAGTCGCGGCCTGCACGCAGGCCCGAGCGCTCGAGCGCCGGCGCCAGCTCGTCTCGGGTCGTCCCCGGGTAGGTCGTGCTCTCGAGCACGACCAGCTGGCCCGGGCGCAGGTGCTCGGCCAGGCGCTCCGCCGCGCCGAGCACCGCGGACAGGTCCGGCTCCCGGTGCTCGGTGAGCGGGGTCGGAACGCAGATGACGATCGCGTCGGCTGCGCCGACCTCGCCCCAGTCGGTCGTCGCCCGCATCAACCCGGAGGAGGTGAGCGGCAGGAGCTCGCCCGAGCTGACGTCCGGGATGTACGAGCACCCGGAGTTGACCATGTCCACCTTCTCGTCCACCGCATCGAGCCCGAGCACGGGCACGCCGGCGCTCGCGAAGGTGGTCGCGAGCGGGAGGCCGACGTACCCGAGGCCGACGATGGCCACCTCGGGGCGGCCGGCTGGAGCGCCGGCCCGGATGGCGGCTCCGGGAGCGGGGGCGGGGGCCGTGTCAGCAGTCGTGGCCATCAGACGCCATCCTCCGGTCTCGAGATCGGCCGCCGCCGGGCGGCGGACTGACCATCCACAGCGGGGTTCATCGGCAGGTCGGCGCCTTCCCCCAACGCCATCGTTAAGGGGGCGTTGCGGTGGCCGCGAGGCCGCCGGCGGTCGTTCAGGGATCCGGGACCGCCGCCGATGGAGGGCCTTGCACGGATGCCCCAGCTCCCAGCCATACGTCCGAGCCGCCCTGCCCGGACACTCATCGCGCTCGCCGCCGTCGTGGCGCTTGCGGTCGCGTCGTCGCTCGTCCCCTCGAGCGTCGATGGCGCCCGGGCCCGCCCGGACGGCCCCGTCCTCGTCGGCCCCAGGGCCGGCGCCACGGCGCGCGAGAGCGCGGTCGCCTTCCACTGGCGGGCGGTCGTCCGCGCGGCCGGCTACGAGCTGCGCCTGGCTCGCCGGCCCAGCTTCGCGCGCGTCCGGCTCTCCGCCGCCGTGCGGCGGCCGCGCGCCCGGCTCGTGCTCTCCCGCGGGGTCTGGTACTGGAAGGTCCGCGCCCGGACGAGCCCCGCCTCGCGCTGGTCCGCCGCCCGCCGGCTGCGCGTGCGCCCCCGGCACGACGTGATCGCGCCGAGCCGCCCCGGCCGGCTCGCTGTCGGCGCGGTGACCGCGAGCGGGGTCACCCTCTCCTTCACCCGCTCGGTCGACGAGTTCCGCGTCGCCGGCTACCTGGTGGAGGCCGACGGCCGGAGGGTGGCGCGCGTGGCGGGGAGCCCCGCCGCCGGCGACGGGCTCTCCTGCGCGACGGCCTACACGTTCACGGTGCGCGCGGTGGACGCGGCGGGCAACCGCTCGGCGGCCTCGCCGCCCGCACGCGCCCGCACGCGCGCCTGCCCTCCGGGGACGAGCCCGTCACGGCGGGGCGCCGCCGCCGACCTGCTGGCTCCCTCCGCGCCCGGCCTCCCGAGCGTCACCGCCGTCACCGACACCACCGTGGCGCTGAGCTGGCCGCCGTCGGTCGATGCGGACGGCCAGGTGGTCGGTTACCTGGTGCGGCGCGACGGGGTCACGCTGGGGCAGACCGCCGTCAACGGCTACATCGCGAAGGGCCTGGCGCCGGCGTCGGCCTACTCGTTCAGCGTCGTGGCCAAGGATCGCGCCGGCCACCTCTCGGCGCCCTCGCCGCCGCTCGCGATCGCCACGCTGGCGCCGATCCCGGCCACGGGACCCCTCCACGCCTTCCTCCTCGCGTCCACCGATCACAGCTTCGACGACCTGGTGGCGCACTACCAGCAGGTCTCCACCGTCCATCCGACCTACTTCGAGGTCAGGGTGGACGGGAGCGTGGCCGGAGCGGACGACCCCCGCGTCACCGGCTTCGCCCGGCTGCACGGGATCCGCGTCGAGCCCCGCTTCGAGAGCCAGAGCGCGTCGACCCTCCATGCCGTCCTCACGAAGCCGGCCACGACGGCCGCACTGGTGGCCAACATCGGCCGGATCGTGGCGGCCAACGGCTACGACGGCGCCAACGTCGACTTCGAGTCCGGCGCGGCGACCGACCGCGACGCGCTCACCGCCTTCGCCGGCGCGCTCGCAACGGCGCTCCACGCCCAGGGCGCGGAGCTGTCGATGGCGGTGTCCGCGAAGGTCACCGCGACCACGACCGGCCGCTCCGGCTTCTACGACTACCCGGCCCTCAACCGGCTCGTCGACCGCGTGTTCGTGATGGCCTGGGGCCTGCACTGGTCCACCAGCCCGCCCGGGCCGCTCTCCGACGCCTCCTGGCTGGCGCGGATCATCGACTACGTCCGCACGATGCCGAGCCCCGAGCGCTTCGTCATCGGCACCCAGCTCTACGGCTTCGACTGGCCGGCCGGCGGCAGGGCGACCCCGTACGAGTTCGGCCCGCTGCGCGCGCTCCAGGCGAGCGTCGCGGCCGCCGACCAGTGGGACCCGATCGCCCAGGAGCCGTTCTTCACGTACACCGACGCCGCCGGCGTCCGCCACACGGCCTACTACGCGAACGCGGCGAGCGTCGAGGCGCGCTTCGCGCTCGCCCGCGCCGCCGGCCTGGGCGTCGGGGTCTGGCGGCTGGGCGACGAGGACCCGGCCGTGTGGACCATCCCGTCACTCCAACCCTGACCGTCGGAGGCAACGTGCACGGACGCACATCGAGGGGCGGGGCCCCGAGCTCCCGTCACCTCGCCGCACTGGTCGGCGTCGGGTTCTGGCGGGTCCTGATCGGCTGCTATTTCGTGCTCGTCGTGGGCTTCGTCTACGTCACGAAGAGCGCGTTCCTGCCGGCGCTCTGGTCCGACCCGGTCTTCGGCGTCTACGGGCTCGTGGTGGCGATCTATCTCCTGTCGCGGTTCGGGCTGAGCCTGTTCTACCGGCCCGCACGCGGAGACGACCCGCTGCCCACGGTCGCGATCGTCATCCCCTCGATGAACGAGGCGGCGGCGATCGAGGAGACGATCGAGGCGGCCTTCTCGGTCGATTACCCGCCCGAGCTGCTGTCCGTCTACGCGGTCGACGACGGCTCCACCGACGCCACCTGGGAGCGGATGGCCGCCGCCGCGAGGCGGTTCCCGCTCCATGCGATCCGCTTCTCGCACAACCGCGGCAAGCGCGCCGCGATGGCGGCCGGCATCCGGGCGTCGCGCTCCGAGATCATCTGCTTCGTCGACTCGGACTCCACGCTGGCGCCGGACGCGCTGCGGGAGATCGTCAGGCCGTTCCGGGACCGGCGGGTGGCGGCGGTGACCGGGCACGCGGAGGTGCTCAACCGCTCGCGCAACCTGCTCACCCGCCTCCAGCAGGTCCGCTACTACGTCGCCTTCCGGGTGATCAAGGCGTCGGAGTCGCTGTTCGGGGCCGTCACCTGCGCGTCGGGCTGCTTCTCGGCGTACCGGCGCGACCGGCTGCTCGAGGTCCTGCCCGCCTGGGAGACCCAGACCTTCCTCGGCCGCGAGGCCACCTTCGGCGACGACCGGGCGCTGACCAACATGCTGCTGCGCCACCACCGGGTCGTCTACCAGTCGACCGCCCGCTGCGAGACCTCGGTGCCGGAGCGCCTCGGAGGCTTCCTCGTCCAGCAGATCAGGTGGAAGAAGAGCTGGGTGCGGGAGACCCTCATCGCCTGCACCTTCATGTGGCGGAAGAACCCGATCGCCGCGATCGCCACCTACGCCAGCAACGTCTTCCCGCTGGTCGCCCCGGTCGTGATCGTGAGGGCGCTGCTCTGGCGTCCGGCGATGGACGGCGCCGATCCCGCCATGTACCTGGTCGGGCTCTACGCGATGGCGGTCCTCTACTCGCTCTACTACGCCTGGCAGCGGGGCTCGCCCTACTGGTGGGCGGGGATCGCGTTCGTCGGCCTCTACGCGACGGTCCTGATCTGGCAGACCTACTGGGCGGTCGTCACCGCCCGGCGAACGGCCTGGGGGACGCGCTCAGGCCGCGCCGACGACGGCCACGGCTTCCGCATCATCGGCCGCATCGGCGAGACGGACCTGGTCGGCATCCCCCTCTGCAAGCAGGCTGAGCTCATCCCGGCGTTCGAGCCGGCGAGATGATCCGGCGCCTGCTGCCCGCTCGTGGGCGTCCGCTGCCACCGGCGGACGGCCCCGACCGCCGGTGGGGGTGGGCTCGGCGCGCGGCCGCGTGGGCGACCGGGCTGATCGCCCTCCCGCTCAGCGTCCTGCCCTTCTATCTCTACGGGCACTACGACCGCCTGGGGCAGCTGCTCGCGCTCCACATGGAGCGGACCTTCTCGGGCCCCGAGCTCGCGACGCTCGGGCCCGCCGAGACCGCCTTCTTCCAGCGCAACACCCTGGGCTACCGCGACGGCCTGGTGGTGCTGCTCTTCCACGGCGTCATGGACGGCCACAGCGCGTCCGGCGAGAACCCCGAGGACACCACCATCGCGACCCGGCGCTTCGGCGAGGACGTGCAGATGCTGCGGGCCGCCGGCTTCAACACGGTGAGCGTCGAGCAGGTCGACGCCTGGATGCACCACGGCGGCAGCCTGCCGCGCAACGCGGTCCTCATGACCTTCGACGACGGCCGGGCCGACGCGATGCTGAACGCGCCCCCGATCCTGAGCGAACTGGGCATGGGGGCGAGCGTCTTCCTCATCGGCGGCGGCTATCCCGAGGCGCCGGTCTACTACGCCTCGCCCGACCTCCTGCGCGGGCTCACGCACAAGGGCTGGTCGATCCAGGCCCACGCCGTGCAGGGCCACCAGTCGGTGGCGGCCGGCGACGGGCGTCGGCTGCCGTACATGGCCGCGCGCCGCTGGGCCGACGGGCAGCTGGAGACGCTCGACGCCTTCCGCGCCCGGATCAGGGCCGAGCTCATCGCCTCCCGCGACGCGGCCCGCTCGATGAGCGGCCGTCCGGCCGTCGCGTACGCCTGGCCCTTCGGGGCGTACGGCGCCGACTCGCGCACGAACGACCCCCGCATCGAGGCGATCGACCTCGAGGAGGCGCGGGCGGTCTTCCCGCTCGTCTTCACCGTCGACGACCAGGAGACGCTGGCGCTCGTGACGCGCGCCACCGACCCGAGCCGGATCCCGCGGCTGCGCGTCGATCCGGACTGGACGGCGCTGGAGTTCTGGCGCCGCCTGCAGTTGCTCATCGCCGCCACCGCGCCGGAGGTGTCCCGTGTGGGGTAGGACGCGGGACCGACTGGCCGCCGCGCTGCTGGCGGCGGCCGTCCTGGCGGTGCTCGGTGCGGTGCTGCTGAGCCTCGGCGGCAGCGCTCCCGCCGCGACCGGCCCACCGGCCCGCAGCGGCGCTTCGCAGGTCATGGCGCTGCTCGACGCCCACCCCGCGCCGGCCGCCCACTGGGCGCTGCAGGCCCACCTCGACACCGTCAGCGCGGTCGCTCCCGGCTGGCTGACGCTCGACGGGGGCCGCGGCACGTTCCGCTACCAGACCCCCGACGACGCGACGACCCGGTTCGCTGCCCGTGGCGCGCTGGTGGCGCCGGTGCTTCGCGACCCCGCGGGACACGCCGGCAGGCTGCTGAGGGACGGCCCCGTGCGGCGCATGCTCGCGCGTCGCCTGGCGAGCGCCCTCGCCGCGCTCGGAACGCAGGCAGTGGTGCTCGACTTCGAGCGGGTGCCGTCCGCGGCCCGCGCCGCCTACCCTGCCTTCGTGCGCGAGCTTCGCGCCGCGCTCGGCTCGGGCGGCCGGATCTACGTGACCGTTCCCGCGGCGGTCACGAGGGCGGAGCTCCGCGCGGCGCGCGGGTACGACTTCCGCGACCTGGCGCGTCCGGCGACCCTGATCGTGCGCGCGTGGGACGAGCACTCCTCCGCCACCGATCCGGGGCCGGTGGCGTCGCTGGCGTTCTTCCGCGCCGCCGTCCGCCTCGCCGTCCGGCGCGCGCCCCGTGCGCGCGTGCTGATCGGCGTCCCGACCTGGGGCTGGACCTGGACCGCGGACGGGAGGGCGGCGCGCGCCACGCAGGCCCAGCTCTTCCCCGCCGCGCGGCCGCGCGCCCTGCTCGACCCCGACGGCGCCCGGCTGGCCGGCCCGGAACCCGGAGCAACGTCGTGGGTCGAATCGGACCGCTCGGTGCAGCTCAAGCTGCTGGTGGCGCGGAACGCCAAGGTCGCCGGCGTGGCGCTGTGGGTGCGCGGCGGGGAATCGACCCGCCTCTGGACCCAGCCCCTGATGGCGCCCTAGAACGGCCGAGCGCCTCGACATCGACCCACGGAGGGGAACATGTGCGGAATCGTCGGATACGTCGGCAGTCGGCCCTCCGCGGGCATCCTGCTGGAGGGGCTCGAGCGTCTGGAGTACCGCGGCTACGACTCGGCGGGGCTGGCGCTCAGCGAGGGCGGTGCGCAGGGGTTCTCGCTGGTGCGCTCGGTCGGCAACCTGGCGCGGCTGCGTGAGGCGGCCGGGCACCGTTCCTCGTCGGCCACGGTCGGGATGGGCCACACGCGCTGGGCGACGCACGGACGCGTGACCGAGGAGAACGCCCACCCCCACCTCGACGAGGCCGGGCGCGTGGCGGTGGTGATGAACGGCATCGTCGAGAACTACCGCGCCCTTCGGGCGGAGCTCTCCGCGGACGGCGTCCACCTCCAGAGCGAGACGGACGCCGAGGTGATCCCCCACCTGATCGCCCGGTCCTACGAGGGTGACCTCGTGGACGCCGTGCAGCGGGTGACGGCGCGCCTCGAGGGCCACTTCGCCTTCATCGCCGCCCACGCCGACGAGCCGTTCCGGCTGGTCGGCGCGCGGCGGGAGTGCCCGCTGGTCGTGGGCGTCGGCGACGGCGAGCAGTTCCTGGCCTCGGCGATCCCGGCCTTCCTCAGCGAGACCCGCCGGGTGATCGAGGTCGAGTCCGGCGAGGTGGTCGCGGTCGAGGCGGGCGAGACCCGCATCTGGGGGGCGGGGGGCCTGCGCACCGGAGCGCCGGTGCGCGTCGACTGGGACCAGGGGGCGGTGGAGCGCGGCGGCTGGGAGAGCTTCATGCTGAAGGAGATCCACGAGCAGGGCGCGGCGCTGCGCGACACGCTCGGCGGGCGCCTGCGGCCGGACGGCTCCGTGGACCTTCCCGAGCTCGGGCTCCGCGCGCCGGCCCTCGCGCGGCTGCGGCGGGTGCAGATCGTCGCCTGCGGAACCTCCTACCACGCAGGCCTGGCCGGCCGGCACCTGATCGAGGAGTGGGCGGGCGTCCCGGTCGCGGTGGAGGTCGCCTCCGAGTACCGGTACCGGGCGCCGCTGGTCGGCCCCGGCGACCTCGTCGTCGGCATCACCCAGTCCGGCGAGACCGCTGACACGCTGGCGGCGATGCGGCTCGCGCGCGGGCGGGGAGCGCACGTGGTCGCGCTCACGAACGCGCCCGGCTCACAGGCGACCCGCGACGCCGACGGGGTGCTCCCGACGCGCGCCGGCATCGAGATCGGCGTCGCCGCGACCAAGACCCACACCGCCCAGATCGTGGCGCTGGCGCTGCTCGCGCTTCGGATCGGGAGGCTCAACCGCGCCCTCGACCCGGATCGCGTGGGGGCGCTCGCGGCCGAGCTGCTCGCGCTTCCCGGGCTGGTGGACCGCTACCTCGCCTCGCCGGCCGCCCGTGAGGTCGAGGCGGTCGCCGCACGCTGCGCGGGCGAGGGGTTCTTCCTCTACCTCGGCCGCCACGTCGGGGTCGGGGTGGCCTACGAGGGCGCCCTCAAGCTCAAGGAGATCACCTACATCCCGACCGAGGCCTATCCGGCCGGCGAGATGAAGCACGGCCCGATCGCGCTGCTCAGCGAGGGAACGCCCGTGGTCGTGGTGGCCACCGACGGCCCCGTGCTCGACAAGGTGCTCTCGAACGTCCAGGAGGCGCGGGCGCGGGGCGCCCGCGTGATCGCCGTCGCCACGGAGGGGAACCGGGAGATCGCCGCCCACGCCGACGACGTGCTCCCGGTCCCCTCCTCGTTGGATCTGCTCTCACCGGTGGTCGCGGTGCTGCCGCTGCAGCTCCTGGCCTACTCGGTGGCCCGGGAGCGCGGCCTCAACGTGGACCAGCCGCGCAACCTCGCCAAGACGGTGACGGTGGAGTGAGCCTCGTTCCCTGACGGTCCTTCAGCTCGCCGTCGCGGTCCAGAGCGCGTGCGCCTCCGGCATGCGCTCCAGCGCGGCGAGCGCCTGGGTCTCGATCTGACGGACCCGCTCGCGCGTGACGCCCAGCCGCTCGCCCACGTCGCAGAGCCGCTGCGGCCGCTCCTCGGAGAGGAAGCGCATCTCGATCACCGTGCGCTGACGCTGGGGCAGGCGCTGGACCAGGCCCCGGATCGCGTGGTGCTGGAGGTGGTCCAGCACCTCGGCCTCGGTACCGATGGCGTCGGGATCGGCGAGCAGGTCGCCCAGGACGCCGTCGCCCTCGGCGCCCACGGGGCGGTCCAGGGAGACGACCACCTCGGGCGGACGGCGGAGCAGCTCGACGGTCTCCACGTCGAGGCCGGCGGCCTCGGCGATCTCCTCGACGCTCGGGTCGCGCCCGAGGCCCATGGCGAGGCTGCGCTCGGTCCGAGCGACCCGGCCGACGGCCTGCGCGACCCGGGGCGGCAGCCGGATCGTCCGCACCTTCTGCGCCAGCGCCCGCGACAGGCTCTGGCGGATCCACCATGTGGAGTAGGTGGAGAAGCGGTAGCCCTGGCGGTAGTCGAACTTCTCGACCGCCCGCATCAGCCCGATGCTGCCCTCCTGGATCAGGTCCAGGAACGGCAACCCGCGGCCCTGGTAGCGCCGCGCGATCGAGACCACCAGCCGGAGGTTCGCCTCGATCATGTGCCGGCGGGCGTCCTCGTCGCCGCGCTCGATCCTGATCGCCAGCCGGCGCTCCTGCGCGGCGGTGAGCAGCGGCATCCGGGAGATCTGGTGCAGGTAGGTCTGCAGGTCGTTGGCGCCCGTGGCGGTGGGCGCGGCGGCCTCGTCCGGCTCGTCTTGCCGCGACCACTCGGACGGGCCGGCAGCCGTCCCGCCCGGCCGTCCGCCGATGCGCTCAGCCATGGGCCGGCGCGACGCCGTTCTCCTGGAACAGGTCCATCATCTCCTCCCACAGGTCCAGGCTGCGGCACACCCACACGTGCGTCGACTCGATGGATGCGCAGGACGGCCCGACGCCCGATTCGCCGAGCCGGGCACGGGCCTCCAGAGCGCCCTCCATCGCCCGCTGGAGGGCGCTGCAGTACTCGTCGATATGACCCTTCAGCAGGCGCGCAAGCACGTCGAGATCCGACACCAGCCCTCCCGTTTCGTTCGCAGGGCCGGGTGGCGAGGAGTCGTCGAGCCGGCCAGTGAAGGATCCGTGATGGGGTGCGCGGCCGTGAGCCCCTGTGGAGGGATTGGCCGTACGACGGATCGACGCGGTCGAGCCCTCCGGAGGGCCGTCCCACGCGTATCCCCCGATCGGGGGATGGCATGGGCACGCGCGGGCGCCGGAGGATTGCGCACCACAAGGTGTCCCGGCGGACGTGCCGCCCCACCCCGTCACCGCCTCGCCACCAGGTCGCAACCCTGGCGGACGAGGTCGCGTCCTATCCTCTCGGCCCGAACCGAGGAGCGAAGCGATGATGACCACCCTTGCCCGTCGCGCCGCCCCGGCGCGGGCCGAGCGCGAGGAGGCGGCCCTTCGGCGGCTGGCCGCCGTCATGCGCGCCGAGGCGGCGGAGCTTCCACCCGGCTGCTGGGTGCGTCGGCAACTGGAGGGCGACGTGGCGTTGGGGGGCTGGGGCGACCTGGTCCTGCCGGAGCTCGCCCGCCTCGTTCACGAGGACGAGCCGGATCCCGACCACTGGACCCGCCGGCGCGACTCGCGTTCGCCGCTGGCCGAGGAGGAGGAGGCGGTGCTGCGCCGCATCTCCGCGCTGATGCGCGCCGAGGCGGCGGAGCTCGACGCGCCCCGCTCCGGCCTGGCGCGCCGGCTGGACGGGTGGGGCATACGCCTCGCGCTCGTCTGCGAGCGCGGCCCACGCGGCCCCCGGGGGCTCTCGGCGAGCCGCCACGGAGCGTAGGTGAGAGTCCGAGAACGGCTGCAACGAGGTTCCGAGGCGACGGAGGTCGAGGCGATGCCGATCGAGCGCACGGAGGAAACCCAGCTCTTCGCGGCGGTCACGGCAGCGGTCCTGCGCACCGGGGCCGACCATCTGGCGCTCGTCGAGCCGGGGTCGGAGCTGATCGAGACCCTCCGCTCGCGCGCCCTCGAGATCGAGCGCGCGGCGGAGCCCCGTCAGACCGGACCGCGCCGGTGGGCGCAGCCCGGCCGGAGGCCGCGCCGGCACTGAGGGGAGCCCCGGCGGGAGTTCGGGCCGGGGATTCCGGAGACTGCATCGGCGAGCGCGGAGCCGCGGCAACTGGGTGAGGGAGCGTCTCGGACCGGAGCGCTCGGTCTCTGGGCGCCGGCGTCCTCGTGCTTGGCATTGGCACGCCAGAATGGCCAATGGTCAATTGGCCGCCGAGCGCGCGGCCAATTGGCATTCACCGATGGACACCGGATTTTCGAGCCACACCACGCGGATCGCCATTCCTGGCACGCCGCCAGGGCGCGCCGGAATGGCAATCCAGCTCCGCGGGCCCGAGCGGGTCGAGCGGCGCGCCGGCCGTGACCGCAGCCCCGCCGGGCCGGGCGGCGGTCACGGCGGTCAGTGGCAGCTCGCCGAGCCGGAGTCGCTGAAGCTCCCGTCCGCCGAGGCGGCGAACCGCCAGCTGTAGCCGCCGGGCTGCAGCGTCAGCTTCAGGACCCCGTAGGTCGAGGTGTCGCGAACCTCGCTGTTCGCCGCCACGGCCTCGATCGCGGTGTGGTTGGCGCCGCCGGTGCCGACGACGAACTGCCGGATGCCGTTCACGGGATCCGGAACGGCCTCGGGCGTCTGGGGCGCGAAGCGCTCGTAGATGTGGTCGTGGCCGTTGAGCACCACGTCGGCCCCCCCGGCCCAGAGCAGGTCCCAGAAGTCCCTCGAGTTGATGGCGGCGCGCCCGCCCGAGCTGAAGAGCGGGATGTGCCAGTAGGCGAGCGTGCAGGCGCTGGGGTGGGCCGCGAGGTCCGCGGCGAGCCAGACGCCCTGGGGGCTGGAGGGGTGGCATCCGCCGATGGCCCCGCACTGCGAGTTCAGGGCGATGACGTGCCAGGTCCCCACGTCGAAGCTGTACCAACCCTGCGCGGGGTTCCCGGCGGCGGCGCCGAAGTACGCGAAGTATCCGGCTGCGTCGGCGTTGCCGGCGTCGCAGCCGGTCGCGGCGTCGGAGCCGGTCACGAGGTACTCGTGGTTCCCCGGCACCGGTCGCATGAGCGGCAGCATCCGACCCCACGTGGGGTCGAAGGAGGCCTGGAAGGACTGCAGGCTGCCGCAGTAGTAGGCGTTGTCTCCGAGCAGCAGCACGGCCTGCAGGCCCGCGCCGACCAGGAGGTCGGAGACGGCCCGCTGCTGACAGGTGCCCGCTGCCCCTCCCATCCCCGCGCCGCCGTTGAAGTCTCCGCTCGCGGGATCGCAGGCGATGTCGCCGGCGGCGGCGATGACGGGATCGGCCCCAGCCGCCGCCGCCGTGCTGGCGCGGACCGACGCCGAGCGCCCGGAGCGGTTGCCCGCCGCGTCGACGGCGTCAACGGCATAGCGGTGGGAGCTGGCGGGGCCGAGGCCGCCGTCGGCGAAGATATCGTCCGGGGCAGGCAGCGTCGCCACCGCGGCGCCGTCCCGGTAGACGGTGTACCCGGCCACGCCCACGTCGTCGGTCGCGTCGGCCCATCGCAGGTCGATCTCGTGCGCTCCGGCAGGGACCGCCCTCAGGCCGCCGGGCACGCTCGGCGGGGCGGTGTCGGGCGCGACGGCGGCCACCGCCGCCGAGCGAGCCGAACGGTTGCCGGCCGCGTCGTAGGCATCCACGGCGTAGTCGTGGGCGCTGCCCGAGCCCAGGCCGGTGTCCGCGAAGCCGCTGGCCGGTGAGGCGACCACCGCCACCGTGACGCCGTCCCGGTAGACCGTGTAACCGACGACGCCCACGTCGTCGCCGGCAGCCGTCCAGCGCAGCACGATCGCGACCGCGCCGCCAGGGCCCGCCACCAGGCCGCCGGGCACGCTCGGGGGGGCGGTGTCCGGGGCGGCGGCGGCCGGCACGGGGGCGGGCGCCGCTGGCGCCGCGGGC
>JAWVEW010000488.1:0-12911 GCA_033856495.1 Miltoncostaeaceae bacterium
ACCCCGTTGGGCACGACGCGAACCAGATCCTCGCCCAGCCGGTAGCGCGCCCGCAGGAAGTCGCGTGAGTCCTCGCTCACGGCGATGACGCGCCGCACCAGCCGGGCCTGGGCGCGCTTGAAGGCGAGCTTGGCCAGTCCGGCGCCGAGGCGCCGCGGCCCCGGCAGCAGCGAGGGATCGGACGCGTTGGTGCGCGGCAGGTGCTCGGTCAGGATCGAGATGCCGGGCAGCGCGCCGCGCGCGGCCAGCAGCCCCAGGGCCTGCCGGTCGTAGGTGTCGTGAAGGTGCAGGTGCCAGACGTCGGCGCGCGTCCTCAACGCGCGTCCGAGCGGCGTCCAGGCCAGGCCGTCGTCGTCGGCCGAGGCCTGCAGGGCGGCCGCCGAGGCCGGCAGCGCGAGGACGACGCTGCAGCCCTCGAGCCGGAGGCCGGCTGCGAGGTCGCGCAGGTGCCGCCAGACGCCCCCGGGCCCGCACGCGGTTGTGGCCAGCACGACCCGCATCACGTGCGCGCCGCCCGCCAGCGGGCGGGCCACAGCTCGGACGGCCAGGCCCTGAGCAGGTAGAGGAGCAGCACGAGGACGGCTGCGGCGCTCGGCAGGGCGAGCGCCGGCCATGACGCGAGGAGCCAACCGGTGGCTCCGAACCCCAGCGCGGCCAGGGCGGAGCGGCCGATCGCCGAGAGGCCGCGACCGAGCCGGAGCCGGCCCCGCAGGAGGAAGAGGCCGCCGACGCACACCACGAGCTCGGTGGCCACGGTGATCCACGCCGAGGCGACCACGCCATGACGGGGCACGAGCAGGACGTTGCCCACGACGTTGAGGGCCAGGGCCGCGGCGTTCTGCGCCAGCATCGGCCAGGCACGGCTCTGGGCGACGAGGATCGTGCCGACCGCGTTGGAGAGCAGCGCCACCGCGCCCGCCAGACTCAGGATGCGCACGAGCGGGACCGCGTCGGCGTAGGTCGAGCCGAAGAGCAGCTGCACGAGCGGATCCGCGAAGACCGCGGTCCCCACGCACAGCGGAAGCCCGACGGCCGCCAGCCAGTGCCCAAGCCGGGCGGCCAGCTCGCCGAGCCTCGCGCGATCGGCGGCGGTGGCCGCGAGGCCGGGGAGGGCGGCCGTCAGCACGAGCGCCGGAAGCAGCACGAGGATCGAGAGGATCTTGCAGGCGGCCGCGTACTGGCCGAGCTCGGAGCTCGGGACCAGCCAGCCCAGCAACGCCAGGTCGATGGTGAAGTAGGCGCTGGCGATCACGGAGACCAGCCCCAGCGGCAGCGCCCGGCGGATCAGCGCGCGCCGGTCGGCCGCCGCCGGGCGTCCCGGGTCCAGCATGCGCCGCGCCGCGCGCCCGACCAGCAGCGCGTTCGCCGCGCTCGCGGCCGCCATCGCCGCCACGACGGCGAACACGCCCCCGCCGAGGGCGGCGACCGTGATCACGAGCGCCGCCTGGGCAACGTTGGCGGCCAGGTCGATCGCCGCGAGCTCACGCGTGCGGTAGAGGACGAGGAAGACCTGGCGGCCCGCCCCGAGGCCGCCGAGCGCGGGCAGCAGGGCCAGCACGACCAGCGCCTGGCCGCGCGCGCTGTCCAGGCCGGCCCAGAGCCCCATCGCGAGCAGCGCCACGCCCAGGAGCCCACCCCACATCCCCTGGACCTGGCAGTTCGCCCGCCAGAGCCGGCCCCGGCCGGCCGGATCCACGGCCAGCTCGCGACCCAGGACCAGGCTGAACCCGAAGTCGGTCGCCGCGAGCGCCAGCGCGTAGGCGGCGAGCGCGGAGGAGAGCTCGCCGAAGCTGCCCACGCCGAGCAGCCGGGCGACGATTGCCGTCGTGCCCGCGCCCAGGACGCTGATGAGCGCGCTGCGGCCCGCCAGCGTCAGCGCCGATCCGGCGACCCGCCGTGGCAGGTCGCCCTCGAAGCGCTCCCTCACCGGCTGCCGTTCGCCCGCGCCAGCCCCGCTGCGGCGCCGAAGAGCACCCCCGCCATGGCCGCGACCGCCAGGTACCGCATCGTGTAGTCGGTGAGCCACCCGGCGAGGAGGGCGGCCGCCGAGCCGACGAGGCCTGCCGCGAGGGGGGATCGCCGCCGGAGCCCCCGCTTCAGGTCGCGCCCCAGCCCTCCGAGCGCGAGACCGAGCGCGAGCAGGCCGGCGAGCCCGCTCTCCGCCAGGATCTGGAGGTAGGTCGAGTGCGCGTGGCTGCCCGCCGCGCCGCTCACCCGGCGCGCGAGCTGGGGGCTGAGCTCGTCGAAGCCGACGCCCAGGACGGGGTGCTCCTCCGCCACCGCGCCGGCCGCCTGCCACAGCTCGAGCCGGTGGCGGTCCCCTGCCGCCGTGGTCGTGGTCGAGGCGGTGGGGGAGAGGATGGAGTCCAGCCGGAGCCCCAGGCCGCTGCCCCCGAGCCCGGCGCCGACCACGAGCGCGACGACCAGGATGCCGCCCAGGGCGATGCCGGCGCGCAGTCGGGCGCCCGCGGGCATCAGCGCGGCTGCGACCAGCATGCCGAGGGCCGCGCCGATCCAGCTCATGCGCGACAGCGAGAGGGTGAGGCCGAGCGCCACCAGCGCTCCGGCGGCGCCGGCCGCGATGCGGGCCCACGCCGCGCGGAGGGTGCAGGCGAGCGCCAGCGCGGCCGGACAGGCGAGCGCCAGCAGGTTGCCGAGCGAGATGGGGTCGTACAGGCTGCCGGTCGGGCGCGGACGCCCCCCGAAGCCGAAGAAGTACTCCTGGCCGAAGCTCGGCTGGCCCGCCGCGTCGTAGAGGTTGAGTCGGTGCCCCGTGCGGAACTGCCAGATGGCCAGCCCCGCCTGGAGGGCGGCGGAGGCGACCACGGCGCCGAGGACGGCGGCGAGCCCGCCGGGCAGGACCACCGCCCGCGCGGAGAGCCAGGCCATGAGCAGCAGCGCGCCCATCAGCAGCGCGAATTGAGCCGGTGCTCCGGCGCGGACCAGGGGCAGCGCGAGCAGGATCGCGACCGGCAGCGCCACCGCGGCGAGCGCCGAGCGCCCCTGCGCGAGCGGTCCGGAGGCGACCGCCACGGCGGCGCAGAGCAGCAGGAGGGGGATGAGGGGCGAGACGGTGAGCCCGCCGAAGTTGGCGGTGAATCCCGCGAACGGCGCCGCGACGATGGTGGCGGCGAGGAGCACCAGCAGCGGCTGCGACGCTGCGGCGGCCGCCAGCAGGACGAGCGGTCCCAGCACGGTGATGAGGTACTTGAGGGCGCTCGGCTGCGTGAAGAGAAGCCGCTGGGTGACCCCGGCGGCGCCGAGGAGGGCCGCCACCCCGGCGGCGGCCGTCAGTGGCAGGCGGAGCCCCATCCGCCCGCGCGGCAGTGCGATGGCGGTCGACACCGGCGTTATCCCCGCCGGTGCGCGAGGACGACGATCTGGGCCGTGACGAGACCGCCGAGCACGAGGGCGAGCACCGCGTACAGCACCGGCCGCGGCTGCACCTTGTCGCCCGGCCCGGCGACGGTCACGATCTCGACGCTCGGCTGGGCGCCGGCGGCTGCCTGTGCGAGGCCCGACAGCAACTGCTGACGCTGGCCCTGCAGGGTGGCGAGGAGGCTCTGCTGGCTCGCGAACGTGGCGTTGGCCGCCTCCCTGGCGCCCTGTCCGGCCGCCGCGAACCCGCGCGCAGCGCGCGCCATCCGCGCCTGTGCGGCATCGATCTGCCGTTGCAGCGGCAGCAGCCGCTTGCTGACGACCGTCGCGTAGGCAGCCGTCTGGCGCGCGTTGGCCTGCGCCAGGTAGCGCGTGAAGGCGTCGGCGAGGGCGTTGCTCCGGCCGCCGGCCTCGGCCGCGCTCGAGCCCTGTGCGCTCAGGCTGATGAGATTCTGATCTGCGACCGTGCCGGCGGAGATCGCCCCCCGCAGGTTGGAGCTCGAGATCCCCAGCCGGCGGGCGGCATCGTCCACCACCGGGGTGGAGGTCACCAGCTGCGCGTACTGGCTCGCCAGGTCGTTCGAGGCGAGCACGGTGTCCCGCAGGCCGCCGAGCGCCGGCGGGAAGCTCACCCGCACCGTGGCGGACGACGAATAGGTCGCGGGCACGAGCATGCTGACGACGAGCGTCAGCACGCCGCAGACGGCTGCGACCGCCAGGATGAGCCGCTTCGCGCGCCAGATCAGCGCGCCCCGGCTGACGGGCTCCCGTGGGCCGCCGTTGTGAAGTCTCGCTCGCTTCCCGACGAGCGCCGACACGATCGCGGCGTTCATCTGACCGAGCGCGCCCGCCGGACCCCGCGTCACCTGCGGCGGGGCGATGTCGTTGTTTCCGTCCATCACGCTCCTTCCACCAACGTCCGTGTTGCGCTGACCGCCTCGTAGAGCGCCTCCATCCGGTCGAGCATCTGCTCGTATCCGAAGCGCTGTCCCGCACGAGCCCGTCCCGCGCTGCCCATTCGAAGTCGAATCGTCTCGTCGTACGCCAGCGCCGTGATCCGGTCGGCCAGCCATTCCAGCTGCCCGCACGGCACGAGATGGCCGGTCACGCCGTCCTCGACCTGCTCCCGCAGCCCCCCCACGTCGTAGGCCACGACCGGGAGCCCGGCGCTCATCGCCTCGAGCACCGAGAGGGGAAGCCCCTCCCAGGCGGAGGTCTGCACGAGGATGTCCGCCGCCGCGTACAGGCGCGCAGGGCGCTCGTCGGCCGCGAGCACCCTGCCGCCGGCCGCGCGCAGGGCCGCGGCCTCCCGGCTGCCCGGCAGGCCGTGACCGAGCGCGATCAGCTCGACCCCGGCCCCGGCGAGACGCCGGGCGAGCGGGGCGAGGTCCCACGGCCGCTTCTGGGGCGCCCGCCGGCCGATCCAGGCGACGACCAGCGCATCCTCGGCGATCCCGAGCGCATCTCGTGCGCTGGCCCGCTCCGGAAGCTCGAGGGCGCGGATGCCCGTGTGAATGACGTGCAGACCGCAGGGGGAGGCGATCCCGTTCGCCCGTGCGGCGATGCGCTCCGCGTCCGCGACCAGCGCGATGGCGCGATGGCAGCGGGCGGCGAGCACGCGCTCGAGCGCGGCGTAGCCGGTGCGTGCCGCCCGCCCGATCGACTGCTCGAAGGCCCAGGCATGGGGCGTGTAGAGGCTCGGGACGTTCGCCAGGCGGCCCGCCAGCCCGGCGAGGAGCCCCGCCTTCGTGCTGTGGGCGTGGATCAATCCCACCCCCTCGTGGCGAACGAGGCGGGCCAGGCGGCGGACGTGGGCGAGATCGCCGACCGCCGGGCGGTGAGCGATCGCGAGGTCGTGGATCGCGACCCCGGATCGCGCCAGGCGCTCCATGTGCCCGCTCGAGGGCCCGGCGACGCTGACGCGCCAGCCGCGCTCGGCGAGGCCGTGCGACAGCGCGGCCACATAGCCGGGCACCCCACCGAGCCGGGGCTCCAGCACCTGGAGGACGTGACGCGGCGAGGCCTCGCGCCGCATCCCGGGCCCCGGCGCCCGACGCCGCGGCGGGCGGGTCGCGGCAAGGACCGCCGGCGGGGTCACCGGCACCTCAGCGCGCCCCGCGCCTGGTCAGCACGGCCGCGACCGTCCGCAGCAGGATGGAGAGGTCCCGACCGATCGACCAGTGGCGCGCGTACGTGTAGTCGAGCTCCATTCGCTCGTCCCACAGCACCTCGCTGCGCCCGGTGACCTGCCACAGGCCGGTGATCCCCGGGCGCACCTCCAGCCGCCTCCTCTGCCAGCCCTCGAGCGTGTCGGCCTCGAACGGCCGCAGCGGCCGCGGGCCCACGAGGCTCATGTGACCCATCAGCACGTTGGCGAGCTGGGGCAGCTCGTCCAGGCTCGTCGCGCGGAGGATCCGCCCGACGCGGGTGACCCGCTCGTCTTTCACGGCCTTGATCAGCGCGACGGCCTCGCCGATCGTTCCCCCGCCGTTGCTGTGCCGGTGGATCAGGGGTGCGTCGGCGTCGTCGGCGCCCGGCACCATGGTGCGGAACTTGATCATCCGGAAGCGCCGGCCTCGCAGCCCGACCCGCTCCTGGCGATAGAGGATCGGGGTGCCGCCCGTCACGAGGATGACCACGACGAGCAGCACGACGACGGGGCTCAGGACGCACGCGATGAGCAGCGCGGCCACGCAGTCGAAGAGGCGCTTGGCGAGGTGGTGCCGCGGCGCCGGCGCCGTTCCGGAGACGTTCAGGAGCGTGAGACCGCCCAGGTGGTGCACGCGCGGCTCCCAGCCCATCAGCTCGAAGAGGCGCGGCACGACGTCCACGCTCACCCGGTGGTCGTCGCAGAGCCGCAGGACCTCGAGCGTCTCCTGGTCCGAGCGACGGGAGAAGGCGATGATCACCCGGTCGATGCCGCCCCCCTTCAGGGCCGTCGGAAGGGAGCCGAGGGTCCCGAGCCACGGCACCGCCCCGCCGTCCAGCACCGGTCCGTCGTCGAAGTAGCCCAGCATCTCGAAGCGGCGCTCCGGATGGCGGCGCGCGAGATCCACCAGGCGGTTCAGGACGCGCCCGCTGCCGACCACGGCCACCCGTTCGCGGGCGGTGCCGGCCCAGGGGCCCCGTCGCGCCAGCCACCCCAGAGGCAGCACCACGGAGGCGACGGCGAGCCCCTCGAGATGAGGCCGCCAGCCCGCCGCCTGGCAGCTCCAGAAGGTGACCCAGCACGAGAGCGCCCCCGCGACCAGCAGGCGGCCGCTGAGGACGAGCGCACCGCCGCGCCCGCGCGGGTCGGCCCGATAGGCGCCCGTCACGGCGAGCGCGAGTGGCGCGCTGATGGCCAGCACGGTCAGGATCGCCGCCGTGTGGGCGGCATCGCCCGCGAGCCCGAAGGGGGCGCCGCCGGGCACGAGGCCGGATACGAGGTGCCCCGACAGCGCGAGCGCGAGCGCAATGAGGCTGTCGATCGCCTCGAGCCGGTGCCGAGCGCGGCGTGCTCCGGGCAGCGTCGACTGGCCCTGGGGTCCGCCGCGCCGGGCGACGCGCCGGGGTGCGAGCAGCATCCGTGCTAGCAAGGGGGCGGCTCGAGGCGGAGGGCGCTCGCCGACGGCCGCCCGAGGCGCACGGGCTCCGTCTCGACGACCGCGACGCCGGGAAACGCGCGGAACGAGACGCGGACCATTGGCTCCGATGCGGCCTCCTCAGGCGCCGGCGGCAACGTGCAGACGGTGACGACGCCGCGGGCGCGCGGTCCCCGCGCGATCCGCGCCATTGCAGGGTCCGGCCGCGGCGCCGAACGCGCTCGTGTTGCGGCCCAGACCTGCGGGCGATCGAGATCGTCGAACATCGGGCTCCCCGGCGCGAGATGGGTCTCCCGTGGCGCCAGGCGCGCGGAGCCTGAGCCCAGCGCGCGCCCGATCCACCACGTGACCGCCCGATCACCGTAAGCGCGTTCGCCCGGGTGCGCCTCCACGTAACGACGGGCCCGCGGCCTCCCGGTCGGGCGGTTCGCCGTGACTGCCTGCGGGACAAACGCCCAGAGGGGCGTTCGCCACCCCTCGTCGCCGGCGGCCGTCCACGCCCGGGCGCGGAGGCTTCCGGGTTGCCCCTGCAGTCGGCCCGGATGCGGCTCAGGGAGCCGATTTAGGAGCAGTCCGGTCGAGCGATCGGGGATTGGGGGCCTGACGCCCGACGGTGATCCAGCCGGCATCCGCCGAGCGGCGGCCCTGGCGGCGGAGGTCTAGTTCGCGAAACAACGCCCCGACATTTCCGAGCAGGGCACGTTCCTGAAGCGGCGGCAGCGCAAGGCTGCGGCTCGAATTCTCCTCGCGGACGGTGAGAGCGCTGAAGCACCAAGCCGGGATCGTGAGCGTCTGGCGGCATCGCGCCGTGTCGGCGATCGGTGTGTGACCGTGTGAGCGAGCGCGCGCGCCGGCCCGAGGCCGGGCGGTACGGCTGGATCGTGATGACGGCATTTCGGCGTTCGGCCGGAGAGGCTGCGGGCATGACCTACGACCTGGCGAAGCAGCCGTGTCCGGGATCGTGCGAGCCCGCTGTCAGGGCCTCAGGGGAAGGGGGGGGCCGTGGACGCCCCGCGGCTCCCTAGGCGGCGGGCGTGCGTCGGGCCGGCTGCTCCCGGGCCGACGCTCGGCGGCGATGGCCCGACCACCGTGCGGACGGTGATCGTCGACGATCACGAGCTGCTTCGCTGGGGGCTTCGCGCCCTGCTCCAACGGCACGGCATCGTCGTGGTCGGCGAGGCCGGAACGGCGGAGGAGGCGGTCGCCCGGTTCGACGAGACCCGGCCGGACGTCGTGCTCATGGACCTGCGGCTGTCGGGGCTGTCCGGGATCGATGCGACCCGGCGCATTCTCGACGCCGATCCGTCGGCGCGCGTCGTCGTGCTGACCGTGTCCGCGGATGAGCAGGACGTCGTCCACGCGCTCCTGGCCGGCGCGTGCGGCTATCTGCTCAAGGGTGCGCCGGCGGATCAGCTCGTGGCCGCGGTGCGAGCCGCTGCGCGCGGCGAGGATCCCATCTCGGCGACGGTCGCTCACGCGCTCCTGCGGCGCCTGCGTGCGCGGCCGCTCGACTGGGAGGCCGCCGAGCGGATCCGCAGCTGCCTCACGCTCCGTGAGCGAGCGATCCTCCGACGGCTCGCAGAGGGGCGGGGGACGGACGAGATCGCCTGTGACCTGGGCATCAGCCCCAAGACGACGCGCAACCATCTCTCGAACCTGTTCGCCAAGCTGGGACTCACGAACCGGGTCCAGGCCACGCTCTACGCGATCCGTGCCGGCCTTCTGGAGGAGCCCCCGCTGCCCGGTGAGGAGCGGCAGGCGCGGGCGCGCGGCGGCGGCGCCATCGTGCGGGAAGACCTCTCCGAGGCCTAGTCGAGCCGGCCGGCGACGGATGCCGGCAGCGGTGTGGCCCCGGGGCGGCGACCCTCACACCGGGGCGCGCCCCGCCGTCAGCTCCTCGGGCACGAGGTCCATCAGGAGCCCGTCGTGCCAGGTGCCGTCCCGGCCCCGCTCGTAGCGCCGCATGATCCCGACCGGGCGGAACCCGACCCGCTCGTAGCAGCGGATCGCCCGCTCGTTGTGCGCGGCCGGATCGATCACGACCCGGTGGTGGCCGAGGTCGTCGAAGCAGTGCCGCGCGAGGGTCCTGACCGCGTCGGCGCCCAGGCCGCGGCCGTGCCAGGCGGGGTCGAGGGCCACGTCGATGCCGGCATGGCGGTAATCGGGGTCGGTCTCCTCCCAGCACTGGATCAGGCCGATCACCTGCCGGTCGACCTCCACCGCGAAGGTGGCGGTGCCGTCGGTCGGGGCGATCAGCTCGCTCATGACCCGGTCGAGGTCGTAGCTGCCCCACCAGCCGGCCACGCCGGGGTCGGCCAGGATCGCGGCGAACCGCCCCGCGTCGGCGGCGCTCGCGGGCCGCAGCCGCACGAGCCCGCCCCGGAGGTCGACCGGCCCCCGGCCCTCCCCGGCATCGCTCACGATCTCACCCCCCCGCCCGCCGGCCGGACGGCCGCAGACTCTACGGTGCGAGGCCGGCCACGCGGCCCCGGCCGCTCGGCGTGGGGTTGCGGGACTGGATAACCTGAAGGACGGGCGGATGTGGCGGAACTGGTAGACGCGCACGGTTCAGGTCCGTGTTCCCGAAAGGGAGTGGAGGTTCGAGTCCTCTCATCCGCATCGCGCCTCCCCGTCCCCCGGGGGGGCGGGTAGCGCAGCCGGCCAGGGGCCGCCAGGAACACCGGCCCCGGCCGCGAACAGGGCCGTGTGGCCGAGCTGCCCGACCTCATCGATCCGTCCCGCCATCGCGACCTCGGGCGACGTGGCGGGGGGCCGTGGGGGCGCCGCGCGGCCCTGGTCGTGCTGGCGGCGCTCGTGGGCCTGGGGGCCGCGAACGTCTTCGGCCAGCAGCCGTCCGACGAGCGCGCCGGGGCGGCCGCCGCCTCGCTGGAGCTGCACGCGCCGAGCCGGCTGCGCGACGGCCTGCTCTTCCAGGCGCGCTTCACGATCGTCGCACGGCGGGCGATCGCCGAGCCGACACTCGTGCTGGACGGCGGCTGGTTCGACCGGATCACCGTCAACACGGTCGTGCCGGAGGCGAAGAGCCAAGTCGCCCTCGACGGCCGGGTCGGCCTCACCTTCGACCGGCTTCCCGGAGGCCGCCGGCTGGTGGTCTGGATCTCCTTCCAGGTGAACCCCCCCGGCGCCGGACGCCGCGACCAGGGGGTCGAGCTGCGCGACGGCGAGGCGCTGATCGCGCGTATCCCGCGCACCGTGCTGATCTTTCCCTAGGAGCTCGTGTGGACCTCGTCATACGCGCCGCGGTGGTCTTCGGCTTCCTCTTCTGCCTGCTCCGGCTGATCGGCCGCCGCGAGCTCAGCAGCCTCGAGCCGTTCGACGTGATCCTGCTCGTGGTGATCGGCGATCTCGCCCAGCAGGGGGTCACGCAGAACGACGCCTCCGTCACCGGCGTGATGCTGGTGATCGGGACGATCGCGTTGCTCAGCGTGGGCACCAGCTACCTCAACTTCCGGTTCAGGCGCCTGCGGCCCATCCTCGACGGCGAGCCGGTCGTGCTGGTGGAGGACGGGCGTCCGATCGAGCGCAACCTGCGCCGGGAGCGCATCACGCTGGAGGAGCTGGCCGAGGCGGCCCGGCTGCAGAGCGTGGCCAGCCTGAGGGACGTGCGCTGGGCGGTGCTCGAGACGAGCGGCGAGATCAGCATCATCCGCCGGAGCGACTGACCGGCCGGCGCCCCTCAGCCGGCGGGCGCCGACGCGGGCGCCGGCGCGGCGGCGGGCGGCGCAGCGGCCGCGGGCTCGGGCGGCTCGAGCAGGGCCGACCAGGTGGGCGGGTCGGCGCGACCGCTGACCGGAAGTCCCTGCGCCGCCTGGAAGGCGGCGACGGCGGCCCGGGTCGCGGGGCCGAAGACGCCGCTCGGCGGCAGCGGCCGGCCCCAGGCGCGGAGGCGCATCTGCAGCCAGACCACCGGGTCGCCGCGATGGCCGGCCCGCAGCGTCGCGTACGGCCGCACCGTCGGCAGCGCCTCGAGGCAGGCGGTGGGCCGTCCGAGCGCGGGCCACTGGAACGCGCGCGTGTGCTGCCAGCTCCAGTAGCTGACCCCCTGGGACCCGTAGCCGGCCGCGATGCAGCGGAAGGCCAGCAGATCGGCGGGCCGCTCCCCCTCGTAGGTGCCCCCGATCGGCAGCACCGGCACGCCGTAGAGGTCGTTCCAGGCGAAGGCGCGGGCCATCGCCGTCTGGACCGGCGCCCTGAAGGCGCCCCAGTAGACCTGGGGCATGAGGACGTCGGCGCCCCACGGCGGGGCGAGGAAGGCCGAGTAGGGGAAGGTGCGGTGGCGATCCGGGTAGGCGAAGCTCGTGAGGCCGATCGGCGCCTGCCGCCCCACGATGCCCCGCAGCGCCCGCATGTAGCGACGCGCCGCGACGTGGCCCGCGCCTGCGGGGCGCGTTCCCTCGAACTCGGCCTCGGCGTCCACCACGAAGCAGTCGGCGCCGGCCCGGATCGCGGCGGCGGCCACGCGCGCCTGCGGCAGCGGTCGCGACCGGTAGACGTACTGCCAGCCGCACACCTGCAGGCCGCCCTGCTTCAGCGGCCCCAGCGCCCGCGCGAACTGCGGCCAGACCCGCCGGCCGTCGCCGGCCTTCACGTAGACGGTGCGAATGCCCTCGCGGGCGGCGCGGGCGAGGATGCCCGCGACGCCGCCGCTTCGGTCGACCTCCCAGATCCACATCCCGATGCCGCCGAAGGCCGATGCGTCGGGCGCGAGCGCGTCCGGCTCGTCCGGGCGCACCACCGGGCCCAGGCTCGCGGGGCAGCTGCGGCCCAGGCCCCAGACCGCCCGCACCGCGGCCGGGATGCGCGGGCAGCCGGGGCCTCCCGGGTCGCCGAGCACCACCCACTCGGCGCCGGGGCGCTGCCGGAAGACCAGCGCGCCCGGCCCCGGGCCGGCGAAGGTCCCGATCGCCCACGAGACGCCGTCGAGCAGCGCCGCCTGGGTCGTGCCCGCCGCGGGGAGGGCGGGCTGCAGGCCGCGGTCGCCGACGGCCCGGGCCCGGGCCCGGGCGAGCCCGTCCCGCAGGCTCGCGGTCACCGCGAGCTCCTGGGCGACGCCCGCGGCCGTCGGCGGGGGCGGCTGGCGCCCGACGAGCGTCTGGGCGAGCGCGACGAGGGCGAGGCCGCCGTCCGCGCCGGCGTCGGTCTGGAGGCCGTAGAGCGTCTGTCCGAGCGTGAGGAGCACGGTCACCCGGGCCGACCCCCCCGCAGGCCGGACCACCAGCAGCACGGCGCCGGCGATCTGCTCCACCTCCTGGACGCTCGCCGACCCCGCCGGGATGCCGCGGCGCAGCGCCCGGCTCACGACCCGGCGCCCGTCGCCGGCGCCGCCGGGGTCCACGAAGCGGACCGCGAAGGCGCGGAGGGCGGCTCCCAGCGGCAGCGTCCCGACCGGGAGGTAGTCGCGCACGATCCCGGCGGCGACGCCGGCGTCGGCCAGGGCCTGCCCGTCCGCCGCCTCCACGGGGCCCGGGGCGAGGAGCAGCGAGAGCAGGTCGGCGGGGCTTGCGAGCGGGACGGCGGGCTGCGCGACCAGGTTCGGGACGCCCGCCGGATCGGGAAGCTCGAGGGAGGGGTCGAGCGGGAGCGGCGCCGGCGTGGGCGCCGGGGGCGCCGGCGCCGCGGCCGTGTCGCTCACCGTGCCCTGGGGCGGTGCGTCCGCCCGCGCGGGCGCCGGGCCGACGGCGGCCAGCCAGGCGGCGCAGGCGAGGGGCGCGACGAGCGCCCGGGCGACCCCGGTCCGCGCGATCGGGCGAGGCTAGTGCCGCTGCCCGGGCAGGTCACCCGGGACGGGTCCGCCGCGCCATCCGGTCCGCGGCCGGCGATGGGATCCCGATCGAGGACCTGGGGATACCGGGCGTCCCCTACACGATGACCCGCGCCGACCTGCTGGAGAGCAACGTCGACCTGCTGAAGTTCTGCACCGACCTGCTG
>JAWVEW010000489.1:0-5638 GCA_033856495.1 Miltoncostaeaceae bacterium
CTGAAGGAGCAGGCCCGCGATGGCGACGGCACCCAGGGCGTACGGCTCCCAGGAGGTCAGGAACTCGACGATCCCGCCTCCCAGCAGGTTCACGACCGACTTGGTCAGTCCGGCCATCGCCCCGAAGAGCAGGCCCGCGGCGACGCCCAGGCTGAGCGCCCGGCGCGGCCCGGCGCGGCGGGCGCCGACGCCCACGCAGACGGCCAGGATGGGGGCGAGGGCCGCCGCCGCCACGAGCCAGCGATCCAGCGGGGCCCGGTCGAGGCCCGCGGTGGGGTGGCCGGCGATCAGGAACGTCGCCAGGCCGCCGGTGAGCAGCGCGGCCCACACTGCGTCCGCGCGCGGCACGCGCGTTTTCGAGAGAGCCGCCGAGAGCGGCAGCGCGAACAGGAGCGTCGTCGCCAGGATCGGCTGCACGACGAGGATCGACCCAAGGGCGAGCGCGCCGCCCTCCGCCGCATAGCCGGCGACGTCAGCGGCCATGCCCGCCAGCCAGCGGGGGTGCCTCACCAGCCGGCGGATCAGCGCCAGCCCCCGCGCCTGCTCGATCGGCACCGCGGCCGCGGCCGACTGCTGCAGCACGGACGCCGACGCGAACAGGAACGCCGCCAGGAACGCTAGGGCGACGGAGGCCAGGGCTCGGTGAGGGCGCGGTGGCGGAGCAGGACGCCGCGAACGTTATCCGGGCCCGGCGCCCGGCTCGACCACTCGCCGCGCCGCAGCCGGCACCGGTCCGGCGTCGGCAGGCAGACGAGGACCCCCGCGCCGGCCGCCGCCGTGAGGACGCCGAGGGCGAGGCCCAGCGCCGCGCCGGTCCGCGGGCGCCAGCTCGCGCTGGAGGGCGATCGCGTTCGACACCATCAGCGCCCGGACGCCGCCTGCAGCGCCCGGGCGGCGATAGAGAGGCCCAGGCCGGCCAGGAAGACGCGGCGGTGGCCCAACCGGTCGCCGATGCGGCCCCCCAGCGGCTGCCACCCGCGGAGACCGCCAGGTACCCGCTTACCTGCCAGCGCGCGGCCGCGCCCGCGCCGATCCCGAGGTCGCGCTCGAGGTCGGTGAGCCCCGCCGCGAATCATGGTCGAGCTCAGCGGCACGAGCGCCGCAGCGCCCGCCAGCGCGATGGCCGCCCCCGTCGGCCGCCCCCGGCGCAGGGGGCGGCGGCCCTCCCTGCCCGCGGCCGTCCCTCCTCAGGCCTCGGGGGGCAGGGCCACGGTCGACCACGGGTCGCCCCCGAGCTCGGCGTAGCGCGCGGAGATCGCCGCCTCCCAGCCTCCGTTGATCCCCGCCCGGTCGTTCGGTGCGCCGGTCGGCGCCCACACCGGGGCGATGGCCGCGATCGTGTCGCGGCCCCGCGCCAGGTAGTCGCGCCGCAGCCCGCGCGCGACCGTGCGTATGCCCGCCGGCCAGCTCGCGAAGCGGATGGCCGGGCCCCAGCCGAAGGCGTTCCGCGCGGCGGGGCCCGATCCCGCGGTGCCGAGGCGGCTCTCCTGAAGGGCGATCGCGACCAGGAGCCGCGGGTCCACGCGCGCCGCCCGCCCCTCCCTGGCGAACACGCGGCCGAGGCCGACAAGGGGGGACTCCGGCACCGCGCGGCGCATGAACCGGTCGAGCGCGCGCGCCAGCCCGCCGTCCGCGCGCTCGGGGGCCGCGACCGCCGCCGCGGGGGTCGGCGTCGGGGCGAAGGGAGGGCCGAGCCCGCTCGCAGCCGGGCGCCCGAGAAGCGCGCTCCACACCACCAGGAGCGCCAGGGCGAGCATCGGGAGATGGCGCGGGGAGGGCCGAGGCAGCGGCATCCCAGCCTTGATCGGCGCCGGCGCGCCCGACCTGAGCGCTTGACCGGCGGGATCACCGGGGAGACTGCTGAGCGACGACAGGGAGGCGCTAACTGCCGGTGGCGGACACGCTGGTCCGGCTCGCGGAGGAGCTGCCGCCGCCGCGGTCGTCGTGGGCGCCCACGGGGTACGCCGTCCTCCGGGAGCCCGTCCTCGGCAGGACGACGCAGGCCGTCCTGCGCCGTGCGCCCTGCCCGGTCGTGGTGGTGCGGGGCCCCCAGGACTGACGCCGGCCGGCGCCCGCCGGCCCGCGGCAGCGGCGATGGCAGGCCCCCTTCGCGGCGTGGGAGGATCGGGCCGTGAGCACGCCTCCACGGTCCCGGGCCCGCCAGCTCACCGCGGTGCTGCGCGGGGACGAGGAGCGGGTGACGCCGCTCGAGCTCTTCTTCGACCTCGTCCTGGTCCTGGCCATCACCCAGTGCACGGCGCTGATGGCTCACGAGCCGACCTGGCGCGGGGTGGGGAAGGGCCTCCTGGTGCTCGGGGTCCTCTGGTGGTCGTGGGTGGGCTACGCCTGGCTGACCAGCGTGGTCGATCCCGAGGAGGGCACTGTGCGGCTGGTGATCTTCGCGGCCATGGCCGCGCTGCTCGTCGCCGCGCTCTGCGTGCCGGGGGCCTTCGGCGGCTCGGCGCTGCTCTTTGCCGGCGCCTACGCGGTGGTCCGCGTCGCGCACATCGCGCTGTTCTGGCTCGCCAGCCGCGGCCAGCCGGCGCTCCGGCGGTCGGTGATCGGCCTCGCGGGAAGCACCGCGATGGGGAGCGGGCTGCTGATCGCCGCGGCGCTCGTGGATGGCCCGGCGCGGGGGGCGCTCTCTGGGTGGCCGCGCTGGCCCTCGACATGGCGGGCCCCTTCTTCTTCGGCTCCGAGGGCTGGACGCTCGTTCCCGGCCACTTCGCGGAGCGCCACGGGCTGATCGTGCTGATCGCGCTGGGCGAGTCCATCGTGGCCATCGGCGTCGGCGGCGGGGCGGACGTCGGGGCCGGCGTGGTCGCGGCGGCGGTGGTCGGGATGGGCGTGGCCGCCGCGATGTGGTGGCTGTACTTCGACGTCGTCGCGCTGGTCGCCGCTCGGCGGCTCGCGAATGCGGCCCCCGGGCGGGAGCGGAACGAGATCGCGCGCGACTCCTTCTCCTACCTGCACTTCCCGATGGTGGCCGGCATCGTCCTGGCCGCGCTCGGCATGAAGAAGACGCTCGGACAGGTCGACGCCTCCCTGGAGCTCGTGCCCGCCGCCGCCCTGCTGGGCGGGACGGCCGTGTACCTGCTCGCGCACGTCGCCTTCCGCTGGCGCAACGTGCACCGGTTCAGCACGGAGCGCCTCATCGCCGCCGCGGTCTGCCTCGGCCTCGTGCCCGCCGCCGTCCACCTTCCGGCGCTGGCCACGATCGGCCTGCTCGCCGCCGTCCTCTGCGCGCTGATCGCCTACGAGCGCGTGCGGTTCGCCGAGCTCCGGGGCCGCCTGCGCCACCAGCTCGCAGCCGCGACGCCGGCGCCCGCCTCCGCGGACCCGCTCGTCAATCCAGGTGGCCGCGCAGCCTGACCGCAGCGGCCACCCGCTCCGAAGACCGCCACGCCGACGGCGATCAGGCCGACGCCGTCGAACGGGAAGCGCTCGAGCTTCGCGACGCCCGCTACCGGCATCTCGTCCCCCCTCGGGGCGGGATGCGCTACGAAGCGGGGCAGACCGCCGGGTCGAAGCCCGGCTGCCCGTGGAACGGCACCCGCTCGACCGAGAAGACGCCGGCGGCGCTCTGGTCGACGTTGAGCCGCAGGTACTCGTGGCACGGAGTGGTGCTGCCGTTGACGGTGACGCGGCGCAGGTTCGGCACGTCCTGGGTGACGCCGTACATCGTCTTCTGGAAAGCCCGGGTCGGGTCGGCCAGCGGGAAGTCGTCGGTGAAGGCGTGCGAGTCGCCGTTGAGCAGCAGCACCGGCTTGCCGAAGGCCCGCGACGCGTCCGCCAGCTTCCGGACGAGGTCCGTGAAGTGGTCGTACTGGGTCGGATCGTCGTTGGCTCCGCTGAAGGCGGCGTCCCACATGTCCGCCTGGATGCCGATCACGATCGCCTTCGAGTGCCGCTTCGTCGCCACCGCGAAGACGTGGTCGAGCCAGGCGAGGTCGGCCGCGTTGCGCGCCGTGAACTCGTCGACCTGGGCCTGGGTGCGCGGGAGCACCCCGAACCAGGGCGCCCAGTCGTTGTTCGAGCCCGTCACGTTCAGCGTCGCGAACTGGACGTCCTCACGCGCCCAGCGCACGTTCTCCACGTACGGGGCGGCCTGGTGGTCGAGCGTCTTCTGGTGCTTGCCGAGCGCCTGCCCCGGCTGGTCGAAGAAGATCCGCCGGATCGTGTCGAGCCGCTCGGTGGGGATGTAGCCGCCGTTGTTCGCACGATGGCAGTCCGTCCACTCGTTGTCGCCGGGCGTGTAGACGAGCGGGTCCCGGAACGCGCCGAAGTTCGCCCGGATCTGCTGGAAGTAGGTGGTGTCGCAGCGCGACGAGCCGTTCTTGATGTCGCCCAGGTGCACGACCAGCTTGACCTTCCGGTCCGCGTTGATCTGCGCCACGTCGTTGGCGAAGTTGTCCACCTGCGGCTGCCCGTAGGGCGTGTCGCCGATGACGGCGTAGGTCCACGGCGCGGGAGAGGCGGCGGTCGCGATCGGCGCGCCGGGGAGCACCGCGGCGAGGGCGGCCGCGGCCGCCACGAGAGCGCGTCTCATGCAAGTCCCTTCGGTGGGGGCTGGTCCGGCTCGAGACGGCCCGGCCCCCCGGGGGGGAGCCCCTCCGCTCGCACCGCGTCGTGTCCCAGGCTAGGCGGCCGGGCCGCGGGCGGGGGTCACCAGAGCGTGCAGAACAGGTGTCGAGGCGGCATCGAAGGAAGTTGCGCAGGGCGGGTCCCGCCGTGCGAGCGCGACCGGCCGGCGGCCGTTCGGCGCAGGCGGGGCGGTGGCCCTACCCGGTGTCGAGCGCAAGCCGCAGCGCCACCTCGACCGCCTGCTCGTCGGTGAGGCGCTGCTCGCGGACCAGCGTCCTCCAGGTGTCGAAGCTCAGCGCGAGCGCGATGCCGGCGCGCAGCAGCGCCCGCCGCCGGCCGCGGGCGCGCGACGGGCGCAGCAGCACCTCGGCGGCGCGCCGCCAGTGTGCGTGATAGGGCGCCACCGCCTCGTGCTCGCGGGCGTCGGCGAGCACGCGGCTGATCATCGCCTCGGTGGCGCGGTGGTAGGCGTAGACCTCGGTGAGGGCCGTCCGCAGCCGCTCCCCGGGATCGGGGATCCCGGCCCAGAGGTCGGGATCCGGCGCGGGATGGCGCTCGAAGTAGCGGTCGCTGCACGCGCGCGCCAGCGACGCCTCGTCAGGGAAGTGGCGGTAGACGGTCACCCGGCCCACTCCCGCGCGATCGGCGATGTCGATCACGGTGGTGGCCGCCGGCCCGAGCGTCTGGTGCAGCTCGATGGCCGCCTCGACGATGCGCCGGCGCGTCTCCTGCTGCCGTTCGGCGCGGCGGCTCAGCTGGTAGGGGCGGCCCATCGGCGAATGATGATACACGGCGTATCACGAAGTAGACACGCCGACGACGGCGTCGGGGGAGTCGGCACGAACTGAAACAGCGTGATTCGCCAAATAACGAGAGGAGCTCGCATGAGCCCGTCCTCCACCAGCGTCGCTGCCGCCGCCCTCCGGCAGGACGAGGGCGAGGCCATCTGGTTCCTCGGGGTGCGGGGCACCATCACGGCATCGCGGGAGACGACCGGCGGCCGAGTCGCGGTGATCGAGCACGCTCGAGGGCGAGCTGACCTTCTGGGTCGGCG
>JAWVEW010000490.1:0-3237 GCA_033856495.1 Miltoncostaeaceae bacterium
CTCGCTAGCGTCTCCCTGTCCGTAGCGCCGTGATCGCGCGGGCTGCGCAACCACCGAGCGCTTGTGGAGGCGGACGCTCGGCGGCCCCGGCCCCGAGCCTCTCCGGGGCTCAGTCGTCCAGGCTGGCCATGAGGCGCGAGAGGCCCCGCGCCAGTGCGGCACGCTCGCGAGCGGACAGGGACCGCACGAGCTCCCGCTCGATCCTGGCGACCTCGGGCATTGCGGCGTCGATGCGCTCGCGACCGGGGTCGGTCAGGCGCACCAGCACGCCCCGCCCATCGGCCGGATCAGCGCGCCGCGCCACCAGGCCCCGGGCTTCGAGCCGCTTGAGCAGGTTGGCCATGCCCCCAGTGGTGACGAACGTCGCCCGCGCCAGCGCGCTCGGGGACAGCTCGTGGTCCGGCCCTCCTTGGCTGCGCAGGATGGCGAGCGCGGAGTACTCGCCGAGCGCCAGCCCGT
Source organism: Miltoncostaeaceae bacterium (assembly GCA_033856495.1). Lineage (GTDB taxonomy): Bacteria > Actinomycetota > Thermoleophilia > Miltoncostaeales > Miltoncostaeaceae > JAWVEW01. Next base: position 460 of record JAWVEW010000490.1, read on the forward strand.
GCGCCGACAAGGACCTCGCGATCGCCTCCTGGAAGCGCGCGGCGAGCCAGATCACCCGCCCCACGACCTCGGTCCCAGAGGTGTCCACCCCCGGGCGCACCTCGGCCCAGTGCGCGATCCCCCGGGCGACTCGATCGGCTCCTGCCTGTCCCACGGCGGCGAAGCGTAGTACGGACGTCACCTCTCAACCAGAAAAGCTTGTGTGAAAGCTTTCTGAAATGCATACTCCGCCGGCCCGTCGGGTCAAGCGCGACGGCGGAGGTCCACGATCAGGAGGCTAAAAATGTCGGTCCAGCAGCCGGTTCTCACGCCGCCCAAGGGCGGGGAGACGGTGACCTCGAGCGGCGGCTCGAGTGTCGAAATGAAGGTGGAGAGCAGCCAGTCCGGCGGCGACTACGGCGCCGTCCTGTACACCGTGCGCGCCGGGGAGGAGCCGCCGCTGCACACCCACTCGCGCGAGGACGAGCTGGTCTACGTGGTGGAGGGGCAGCTCGTGGCACGGGTGGGCAATGACTGGGTCGAGGTGGGGCCGGGCGCCTACGCGGCTCTTCCGCGCGGTGAGCCCCACACGATCGAGGTGGTCGGCGACCAGGCGACCCTGCTGCTCAGCTTCGTGCCCGGCGGGCTGGAGCGCTTCTTCGTCCCCCGGGACGGCGAGCAGCCCGACCCGGCGGCGTTCGGCCTGACGTTCCCGTAAACGAGTTGATTCCACGGACGGGCGCCAGCGGAGCGGCTACGTCGCCTGCGCAAGGGCCTGCCCGCCCGCAGCGCCGCCGTTGGCGCCCGAATAGCGGTTCGCGCGCGCCCCGCCGGCTCGCCGGATGGGACGTCCGCGCACGACGAGAGCGCCGCGACACGAGCAGGAGGTAGGAAATGACCACCCAGGATCCGAGGCGGGGCCCGCTCCCGCCGCCGGCAGACCGCAGGGAATGGAGGTCCAAGACGCCACGGGCGCGCCGCTCGGACGCGTCCAGGACGTCTACGTCGAGCGCGAGGGTCCCGCCACGCGCTACGTCGCGCTGGCCGGCGACGAGTCCGGCCGCCACCGCCTGGTGCCGAGCGAGTGCGTCCGCATGGAGCGGGAGCGCGTGGTGGTCGCGCTGGCGAGCGAGCATCTGGGCGGCGCTCCCACGGTGGCGCGCGACGCCACCGTGACCCGCGAGCACGAGGGCCTGGTCGCCGGCTACTACCGGGACCTGCACGAGGCCGGGTACATGCAGCCGTGGGCCGAGCCGCCCGAGCTCCACGGCGCCGGCTACATGCGCCCGGAGCAGGAGCCGCCGGAGGTGGGCGGCGCGGGCTACATGCGCCCCGAGGAGGAGCCGCCGGAGACTCACGGCGCCGGCTACATGTACCCGGAGCAGGAGCCGCCGGAGGTCCACGGCGCGGGCTACATGCGCCCCGAGGACGAGCCGCCGGAGGTGGGCGGCGCGGGGCGAATGGATCCGCGCTACCTGAGCGACGTCAAGCACTGGAGGGAGTAGCCGAGGTCCAACAGGACTCAGTCAAAGCCCGGGGCCGCGCACCGGCTCGTGGCGTGGTTTCCGAAGCGCGCCAGGCGGGAACCGGGGTCGGCGCGTCGGCGCCGGAGCCAACGGACATGAAAAGTGTTCGCGTGCGCGCCCGGGGGACGGGTGCGGGCGGCGAGGAGGGCGCCGGCGACTCGGGGTTTTCTCCACTCTTTGGCGGGGCCAGATCGGATGCGAGGACCAGATACAGGGAGGTGCCGGATGAAGGCGATTGTGGTGACGGACGAGGCCGCGGGAACGGCCGGGATGGCGCTGGTGGAGCGGCCCGACCCGCCGGCAGCGATCAACGACGTCGTCGTTCAGGTTCATGCGTCGGGATTCGTCCCGACTGAGATGGCGTGGCCCTCGACCTGGACCGATCGCCTCGGCCGTGACCGGACGCCGTCGATCCCCGGCCACGAGCTGGCCGGAGTGGTCAGCGCCCTCGGCTATGGCACGACGGGGCTGTCTGTGGGACAGCGAGTGTTCGGCCTCACCGACTGGCATCGCGACGGCACCCTGGCGGAGTATGTGGCCGTCGAGGCACGCAACCTCGCGGCGCTGCCGGGCGACGTCGACTTCACGGTGGGCGCGAGCCTGCCAATCTCGGGCCTGACCGCGTGGCAGGGGCTGTTTGAGCACGGCCGCCTTCAGGCGGGGCAGAGCGTCCTTGCGCACGGCGCGGCCGGCGCAGTCGGGTCGATGGTGACGCAACTCGCACGCGAGGCCGGTGCGTACGTCATCGGCACCGGACGCGCCGCCGACCGTCAGACGGCGCTCGACTTCGGCGCGCAGGAGTTTGTCGATCTGGAGAACGACGCGCTGGAAGACGTCGGCGGAATCGATCTGGTGTTTGACGTCATCGGCGGCGACATCCAGAAGCGGTCCGCGGGTCTGGTTCGAGCCGGAGGAACGCTGGTGACCGTCGTCGGGCCGCCCGAGGCGCGGCCCGCGGACGGCCTGGCGATCGACTTCGTCGTCGAGTCCGATCGTGCCCAACTGAGTGAGATCGCCCAACGGTTGCGGGACGGACGACTGCGGACGAACATCGGCAAGGTCTCGACCCTCGACGATGCCGTTGCGGCCTTAAACGCGACCGAGCGACGCAAGGGGAAGACGATCATCCGCGTTCGTCCGTAAGGACTCGGGGACAGCGGCGGTCCCGCCCCCGTAAACCATCTGGAGCTCTCGAACGAGGTAATGAACCGAATCCTGCGTGAGCTCGACCTCGAGGAATCGCGGCTGGCGATTTGAGCCTGCTCGTAATTCC
>JAWVEW010000491.1:0-3991 GCA_033856495.1 Miltoncostaeaceae bacterium
CGCCGGGGCCCGTGGAGCGGGCGGGCGTCGCGGTCGATCGCCGCCCAGGGATCTGGCTTGCGCGCGAGCCGGCGGAAGATCGTGCGGAGGCTGTGTCGCTGCGGCCCGCCGGCGCCCAACTCCCGCCAGTCGAGCGGCGTGGCGACCGGCGCCCCCCGCAGCGGCCGCACGGCGTAGGGCGGCACGGCGGTCTGCGCGTACCCGTTGCGCATGACGTCGATGAAGAGGCGCTCGCCGCGCTTCGCCTTGCGCTGCTCGATGGTGAGCCGGCTCGGGTCGCGACGGGCCATCAGGTCCGCGACCGCGTGGGCGAAGACGCGCACGGCGTCGACGTCGTCCTGCCGGTCGAGCGGCACGACGACGTGGGCCCCGCGGGAGCCGGTGGTCATGAGGAAGGGCGCCAGCCCCAGCCCCTCGAGCAGCCGGCGCAGCTCCCGTGCGGCCCGGCGCACCAGGTCGAAGCGCTCGCCGGGCGGGTCGAGGTCGAAGATCATCCGGTCGGGCCGGTCCAGGCGGTCGACACGACTGGTCCACGCGTGCGGCGTGATGCAGGCCTGGCTCGCCAGGTACACGAGGGTGGCGGCGTCGTCGCAGACGACGTGGTCGACGGTGCCGCCGGCCTTGGGCACCTCCACCCTGCGCACCCAATCGGGGAAGTAGTCGGAGGCGTCCTTCTGGTAGAAGCTCTTGCCCTCGATGCCGTCCGGGAAGCGCTGCAGCATGAGCGGCCGGCCCCGCAGGTGCGGCACCATCACCGGCGCGATGCGCAGGTAGTAGTCGACCAGGTCGGCCTTGGTGATGCCGTCCCGCGGGAAGAGCAGCTTCTCCGGGCGGGGGACCTGGATCCGGCGCCCGTCCACCAGCACCTCGGACCGGGCGGAGCCGGTCGCGCGGGCCGCCATGGTGCGTCCTCCTCTCTGAAGCCGCCGGTCAAGGAAGGTCGGTACCCGGGCCGGCCGCCGGCGATGCGGGGGCCGCCCAGGGCCGGCGCGGCACCGGCCTGCCGTCGGCCCGGGGCGGAGGCCCGTATCATCCCGCCGTCACGGCCCCCATCGTCTAGCGGCCCAGGACTCCGCCCTTTCAAGGCGGCAATCGCGGGTTCGAATCCCGCTGGGGGCATCCCGCTCCGCGCCCGGTGATCGGCTTCACATAAGGGTTCCCGGAGGCTAGCCGCCGAGCAGGAGACGCGACGCCCCGACATCGAGATGCTCCGTGGGCTACCCATCCGGGAGCGACGCCGGGTCGCTGGCGGACTGCGACCGTCGGTCAAGTCGGGTGATCTTGGCCGTCCTTGCGGGGATCTGAATACCGAACCGCTCATTCCGTCTCCCTTCGCTCGCCTGCCGCCCCTCGTCTCGGCGCCACGGGAAACGGCGCCATCGCGCTGAGGGATTCGCACGAGCCGTTCATGGCGATGCGCTCCAGGGGCTGCGGGCCGCAAGGACGGCGTCATCCCGGCTCCAGAGGACGACCCGCGCCGACGCGCCCTCCGTGGAGACGCCGGGGTCCGCGGTGCCCCGTGACGAGATCTGCTCGACGAGCGGGCGGGCGCCTGGTCGAAGCGCGACGATTCGCGGAAAAGCCGGGGTGCGTTGCGGGGAAACACGAATTGACCCGGCTCGAGCAAACGCCGATGAAGAGACTGGGTCAAACCGTCGCCAACAGTTGGCGACCGCTCGTCTGACCCGGGAGCGCAGGCGGTCCGCTACAGGACCGATCGGCAACCCCCGCCCCTCATCCCGACCAGAAGGCATTTCCATCGACACCTCGATCCGCCGCCGGCGACGGGCCCGCCTGATCAACCTGCTGCCGCGGGGGAAGACGCTGCCGGACCGCGTCTGGGTGCGACGCCACCGGGCCATCCTGATCATCCTGGCGCTCCAGGCGCCGGCCCTTGCGGCCTTCGGCGCGCTGCGCGGATATGGGGTCAGGCACAGCGCCCTGGAGGGCTCGGTGCTCGCGGTCCTCGCCCTCGTGGCCTGGCTCGTGCACCGGCGGCGCCGTCTCTCCTCGGCGGTCGCCTCGCTGGGCCTGATGACCGGCTGCGCGCTGCTCGTGCACTTCTGGGCCGGCGCCATCGAGGCCCACTTCCTGTTCTTCGTGATGGTCGCCGTGATCGCTCTCTACGAGGACTGGATGCCGTTCCTTCTGGCCCTTGCCTTCGTCGTCGGCGAGCACGCCGTCGTCGGCGTCCTTCATCCTCAGGCCGTCTACAACCACGCTGACGCGGCCGCCCACCCCTGGCGGTGGGCGCTGATCCACGGCGCGTTCGTCGCGGCAGCGGCGGCCGCGAGCCTGACCGCCTGGCGCTTCAACGAGGACGTGCGGGCCGACACCCGGCGCGCCGCCGCCGATGCGGAGGCCTCGCGGACGCGGCTGAGCGACCTGGTGCGGGGCCTCGATGCCATCGTCTGGGAGGCCGACCCCGAGACCTTCCGCGTCACCTTCGTGAACGAGCGCGCCGAGGCGCTCCTCGGCCATCCGATCGAAGGCTGGGGCGAGCCCGGTTTCTGGTCGTCGATCCTGCATCCCCAGGACCGACAATGGGCGCTCGACGTCCGTACCCAGGCGACCGCGGAGGGGCGCGACCACGACTTCGAGTACCGGGTGGTCGCGGCCGACGGGCGGACGGTGTGGCTGCGGGACCTGGTGCGGGTGGAGACCGACGAGACGGGCGCTGCGCGCCAGCTTCGCGGCCTGATGGTGGACATCACCCGCCAGAAGGAGGCCGAGCAGGAGCTGCGGCGCGGCCAGAGCATCATCCGGGCGGTGCTGGACGCGACCCCGGATGCCATCCGGCTGGCCGACCTCGAGGGCAACGTGCTGCTTGCGAACAGGGCTGCCCGGGAGGGCCTCGTCGAGCTGGTGCCCCGCGACCGGCCCGGCACGATCTACGAGCGCGGCGAGATCCTGGCCGACTACACGGCCGACCCGGCCGCTTTCCGGGCGGCGCTCCGCGCGCTGGCCGCGGACCCGACGCGCGAGGCGCGCGACGAGTGGGAGCTCGCTTCCTCGGGGCGGAGCTTCGTGCGCTACTCGGCCCCGGTCCGGATCAGCTCGGACGCCGAGTCGATCTTCGGACGCATCATGGTCAGGCGCGAGGTGACCGACGAGCGCCGGCTCGTCCGCGCCAAGGACGAGTTCACCGCGCTTGCCTCGCACGAGCTCCGCACGCCGCTCACCTCGATCATGGGCTACCTGGAGGTCGTGCTCGACGGCAGCGCCGGCGAGCTCGCGCCCAAGCAGCGCCGCTTCCTCGAGGTGGTCGAGCGGAACGCCAGCCGCCTCCTGCGGCTGGTCGGCGACCTGCTCGTGGTCGCCCGCGCCGATGCCGGCCGCCTCGGCCTCGAGATGTCGGCGCTCGACCTGGGCGAGCTCGCGGCCGAGTGCGCCCAGAGCGCGCGGCCGGCGGCGGGGGAGCAGGGGATCGCCCTCGAGCTCGACGTCGAGCCGGCGGAGCTCTCGGGCGACCGGAGCCGCCTCGCGGAGGTGATCGACAACCTCGTCTCCAACGCCCTCAAGTTCACGCCCCCGGGCGGCCGGGTGCGGGTGAGCGCCCACGTGGAGGACGGCAGGGCCGTGCTGGAGGTGGCGGACAGCGGCATGGGCATCGCGGCCGCCGACCGGGAGCACCTCTTCGAGCGCTTCTACCGCGGCGAGGCGGCGCTTCAGGCGGCCATCCCGGGCACCGGCCTCGGCCTTGCGATCAGCAAGATGATCGTTGAGGCCCACGGCGGGACGATCGGGGTTTCGAGCGAGGAGGGGCCGGGCGCCACCTTCCGGGTGGAGCTGCCGCTTCCCGCGGACCTCGTCGAGGCGGGCGCACGGGTGGACGTGGGAGGCCTCGCGGGCGCAGGCAGCCGGCCCGGATGACCTGAGGGGGTCGGGCCGGCGGCGCACGATGCGCAGCGCCGCCGGCCGCAGCTCCCACGCCCGTGACTCGCGGAGCTACATGGCCCCCTGCGAGCGCGTCACGAACGAACGGCCCCCT
>JAWVEW010000492.1:0-4920 GCA_033856495.1 Miltoncostaeaceae bacterium
GCGCCAGAGGCTCTTCTCGAGCTGGGCTAGGAGAGGTCTCTCGGGACGACGAAGCCCGCGAGCTTGGCGCTGCCGGGGTCGAGGCGGGCCCAGTCGGTCGGCGGCAGGACCAGGGTCGCGAGCGCCGCGGTCGGCATCTTCGCGCGAAGGCGGGCGAGCGCCGCAACGTCACCGCCGCCGGCCAGGCGCAACGCGAGGACCTGCAGCCCCGGCGCGTGGCCGATCAGCATGGCCGACGGCACCGCGGAGGGCAGCCGGCGGAGGCGTCGCAGGAGGTCCCCCGCATCGGCGCCGTAGAGCTCCGGCTCCATCCAGACGGCGGCATCGCCGAGGGCGGGGGAGATCAGGTCCAGCGTCTCCCGGGCGCGTCGGGCCGACGAGCAGAGCACCAGCGCGGGCTGGATCCCCTCGCTGCGCAGATGCCGGGCCATCTTCGCGGCGGCGCGGGCTCCCCGCGGGGCGAGCGGGCGGTCGTGGTCGTCGAGATCGGAGTCGTCCCAGCTCGACTTGGCGTGCCGCAGCAGGTACAGCGCCCTCGGACGGCGAGCCGTTGCCGCGCTCGACGTCACCGGCCCCGCCGCCCCTCACCGCGCGCCATCGGCCCACGGTATCGCAGCCCGACCCGCCCCCCGGGGGCCCGGCCCCTCAGCCCGCCGGCGCCACCTCCGCCGCGTAGCCTCGGGAGGCGACCAGCCGCGCGGCCTCCCTCGCGGTCGCCTCGCCGCTGACGAGGAGGCTCAGCTCGCCGGCCGCCCCGTCCTCGCCCGGGCGAAGCGCGAGGTCCTCGATGTTGATGTGGGCATGCCCGAGCGCCATCGCGATCTCCGAGATCGCGCCAGGGCGGTTGGGCACGCCGACCACCAGCCGCCACGGCGCCTCGACCGGCGCCGCCTGGGCGCGCCGCAGCCGCTCCCGGCCGGCGGCGGCCCCCTCGATGAACCGCAGCAGCCACTCGCGGTCGCCGCCGGCGAGCGCCCGCTCCACCTCGCCGAGGCGTGCCGCCTGGTCGCGCAGCGCCTCCCCCAGGGCGACCCGGTTCGCCAGGAAGATGTCCGCCCACAACGGCGGGTTGGCTCCCGCGACGCGCGTGAGGTCGGTGAAGGAGGGGCCGGCCGAGCGAAGGGCCTCGCGTCCGGCCGGCGCCGTATCGGCGGCCTGGTGGATCAGCGCGGCCGCGATCGCGTGGGGCAGGTGCGAGACCAGCGCCATCAGGCGGTCGTGGACGTCGGGGTCGATCGCCACCGCCCGCGCCCCGAGCGCCGAGACCAGGTGGTGCAGGCGCTCGAAGAGCGCCGGCCGCGCCTCGGGCGACGGCGTGAGGAAGTACGTGGCGTCCTCGAAGAGGTCCTCGCGGGCGAAGGCCACGCCGCCCCGCTCGGCGCCGCAGACCGGATGTCCGCCGATGAAGCGCTCGCGCTCCTCGGCGCCGAGCCCGCCCACGATGCCGCTCTTGGTGGAGCCGACGTCGCTGACCAGGCAGCCGTGGCCGCTCGCGGCGAGCGCCCGCCGCGCGAGCTCCCCGAGCCGGCCCACCGGCGCGGCCAGGAACACCGCCATCGCGCCGGCGGCGGCCTCCTCCAGCGAGCCCGCCGCCTCCGTGATGGCGCCCCGGGCGAGCCCCGCGCGCAGCGCCTCGGGGTCGGGGTCCGTGCCCCGGACCACCCGGACACCGGCCCGCCGCTGCAGCGCCAGCCCCAGCGAGCCCCCCATCAGCCCCACCCCGACGATCGCGACCGGCCCGGTCTCCACGCCCCGAGACCCGGTCATGACCTGAGCCCGAGCCGGCCGCGCGTCGCCGGCAGCGATGCGCGTGCCGGCCCCTTCTCGACTAAACCAACGCCTCCTCGCCGGCCATCGTCTTGCTCATGAGGTCGACGAAGCGGCGAACGTCGGCCACCCAGGCGGCGAAGCGGTCGGCGTGCAGCGCCTGCGGGCCGTCGCAGAGCGCCTGCTCGGGCGCCGGGTGGACCTCGACGATCAGCCCGTCGGCGCCGGCCACCACCGCCGCCCGCGCCAGCGGCAGGATCAGGTCGCGCTTGCCGGCGGCGTGCGAGGGATCGACGATGATCGGGAGGCTGGTCAGCGCCCGCGCGACCGGCACGGCCGAGATGTCGAGCGTCGAGCGGGTGGCGGTCTCGAAGGTGCGGATGCCGCGCTCGCAGAGGACGATCTGGTCGTTGCCCTCGCGGGCGATGTACTCGGCGGAGAGCAGCCACTCCTCGATCGTGCTGGAGACGCCGCGCTTCAGGAGCACCGGGCGATCGACGCGGCCGAGCTCCCGCAGGAGGTCGAAGTTCTGCATGTTGCGCGCGCCGAGCTGGATCATGTCCGCGACCTCGAGCACGTCGTCGAGCTGGCGGACGTCCATCACCTCGGTCACGATCGGCAGGCCGGTCTCCTCGCGCGCCTCCGCCAGGATCTCGAGCGCCGGCAGGCCCAGCCCCTGGAACGTGTAGGGCGAGGTGCGGGGCTTGAAGGCGCCGCCGCGCAGGTGCGTCGCGCCGGCCTCCTTGACCGCGCGCGCCGAGACGAGCGTCTGCTCGCGCGTCTCCACGGTGCAGGGCCCGGCGATGAGCGCGAACGAGCCGCCGCCGATGCGCCGCCCCCCGACCTCCACGACCGCGTCCTCGCGGCGGAACTCGCGCGAGACCAGCTTGAAGGGCTTCAGGATCGGCAGGACCTTCTCCACGCCGGGCAGCCCCTCCAGCGTCAGCGACGCGATCAGCTCGCGGTCGTCGCCGATCGCCCCGATCACGGTCACGAACTCACCGCGTGACGGGTGCGCCTTCGCGCCGGCGCGCTCGATGCTCTCGATCACGTGGGCGATCTGCTGCTCGGTCGCGCCCTCCTGCATCACGATCATCATGGTGAGGTCCGTCCTGGTCCGGGGTGGGGGAGCGGCGCGCACAGCTCGGCGAGCGCCGTGAGGAAGGCCGTGTTCTCGTCCGGCGCGCCGATCGAGACCCTGATCCGCCCCGCACAGCCCAGCGCCGCCCCGTCGCGCACGATGACGCCACGGCGCAGGAGCCGCTCGTGGAGGACGGGGCCGTCAGGCGTCTCGTCAGGGCCCCGGTCAAGCAGGATAAAGTTGGTCCGGCTGGGGGTAAAGCCCCATCCCGCCCGAGCCAGCTCCCGCGAGACCCGCCGCCGCTCGGAGACGATGAGCTTCGCCCGCTCCGCGATCGCCTGCGGGTGGGCCAGGCTCTCGAGCGCGGCCGCCTGCGCCAGCGCGTTCGTGTTGAAGGGCTGCCGCACCTGGTCGAGCGCCGCGACCCAGCGCGGGCCGCCCACCCCGTACCCCACGCGCAGCCCGCAGAGCCCGTAGGCCTTGCTGAACGTGCGCGTCACCAGCAGGTTCCCCCGCTCCCTGGCCATGGCCATCACGCCGTCCGCGTCCGGCGCGTCGACGAAATCGAAGTAGGCCTCGTCGACCAGCACCGGCAGGTCCGCGGGCACCGCGTCCAGCAACCGCTCCACGTCGGCGGCCGGTCGGTAGACGCCGGTGGGGTTGTTGGGGTTGCAGACGATGAGCAGCCGCGTGCGCTCGTCGACCGCCGCCGCCATCGCCTCCAGGTCGTGGCCGCCGTCGGAGGCGAGCGGCACCGCGACCGCCTGCGCGCCGGCAGCGCTGCCGAGGTGCGGGTACATGGCGAAGGAGGGGTCCGCGTGGATCACGCTGGCGCCCGGATCGAGCAGCGCCTGGCCGGCCAGCATGATGAGCTCGCAGGAGCCGTTGCCGACGACGACCTGCTCCGGGCCCACGCCGTGCCGGTCGGCCAGGGCGCGCCGCAGCGCGCGGGCGGCCCCGTCCGGGTAGCGGTTGAGGTCCGCGAGGCCCGCCTGGACGACGCGGGCGACCTCGGGAAGGGGCGGGAACGGGCTCTCGTTCGAGGCGAGCTTGACCGCCCGCTCCAGGCCGTGGCGGGCCAGCACCTCGGCCGTGGTGAGGCCGGGCTCGTAGCGCGGGATCGCGCCGAGTCGGGGCGAGATGCGGAGTCCGGCCATGACGTTCATTCTCGCACGCCCGCGGCGAGCGGCCCGAGCGTTCCGCTATTGTCGTCCTGACAGGAACTCCCCGAGTAATTCTTGTCAATTTGACATGAAAACTCCGACCCTCTCCCGCGACCCGACGCCGCTCCTCGTTGTCGGCAGCGGGATCGCCGGCCTCCTCGTCGCCCTCCGGGCAGCCGCCGACGGCCCGGTGATCGTGATCACCAAGGCGGATCTGCAGGAGGGAAGCACCCGCCACGCGCAGGGCGGGCTCGCCGCCGCGGTCGGCCGCGGCGACTCCACGGGCGCCCACCTGGCCGACACCCTGGCCGTCGGCGCCGGGCTCAGCGACCGGGCCGCCGCGGTGCTGATGTGCGCCGAGGCGCCCGCGCGGGTCGCCGACCTGCTCGCCCTCGGCGTGCCCTTCGACCGCGAGCGGGGACGGTTGTCCCTCGCGCGCGAGGGCGCCCACTCCGCCCCCCGGGTGCTGCACGCGGGCGGCGACGCCACCGGCGCCCACCTCGCGGCGACGCTGGCCGCGGCGGCCCGCTCGCATCCGCAGATCGCGATCGCGGAGGGCGAGACGGCGCTCGAGGTCGTGGTGCGCGACGGACGGGCGGCCGGCCTGCGGACGCGCGACGGGCGGGGCCTCGAGCGGGTTCGCGAGGGGCGCGCGGTGGTGCTTGCGACCGGCGGCTCGGGCCAGCTCTTCTCCCGCACCACCAACCCGCCGGTGGCGACGGCGGACGGCCCGGCGCTCGCCTCCCGCGCCGGCGCCGCGCTCGCCGATCTCGAGCTGATCCAGTTCCACCCGACCGCGCTGGCCGTCGGCGCGAGCCCGCTGCCGCTGGTGAGCGAGGCGGTGCGCGGGGAGGGTGCGGTGCTGCGCGACGCCGCCGGGCGCCGCTTCATGCTCGACCTGCATCCGCT
>JAWVEW010000493.1:0-3110 GCA_033856495.1 Miltoncostaeaceae bacterium
ACACCTCGTGGGCCATGCGGATCAGCTCGTCCGTGGTCTTACCGCGCGCGGACAGCACCGCCACCACGCGGGTGCCCTCCTCCGCGCGCGCGGCGATCCGCTCGGCGGCGCGCTTGATCCGCTCGGCGTTTGCGACGGACGTGCCGCCGAACTTCATCACCACGGTTTCGGCCAGGTCGGGAGCGGCGTGCGACATCCGCGCCAAAGATAGCTTTCCGCCCTTGCGCGATCGTCTGCGACGCCCATTCCGACGCCTGATCGCCGGCTTGGCTGCGGCCGGGCGACGCGTCGCGTCAGCCCTCGCGGCTGGGGGGCGCCGCGCGCAGGGACGGCACCCCCCATCCCGGCGCCTCATGGCGGCGGCCGCCGTCGCCGGGATCCTGCTCGTCGCCGCGGTCACGCTGGCGCTGCGGGGCGGCGACGGCAGGCCGGCGGCCCGGCGGGCCGCGACTCCGCCGCCGCCGGACCGCCCGATCGTGCGCCGGTCCTTCCTCGAGGAGGTGATCCCCGCCCGCGGCGCCGGGCTGCCGGGCGCCGCGGTTCCGGGCGAGATCGCCGCGGCGGTGAAGGCGATGACGGCGCAGGACAAGGTGGCGCAGACGATGCTGCTCGGCTACGAGGGCAACGGCCCCACCGCGCCGGTGCTCGGGCTGCTGCGGCGGCGCGCGCTGGGTGGCATCGTGATCAGGCGCTCGAATTACTTCTCGATCGATCAGATAACCGCCATCGCCGGCCGGGCGACGGGAGTGGCGCGGCGCGCACATCACGATCCGCCCTTCATCTGGGCGCCGCAGGAGGGCGGCGCCTTCTCCGCGCTGCCTGGCGTGCCGCCGGCCGACGCCCCCGCGGACGTGGGCACCGTGCGCGTGGCACGGCAGGAGGCCGTCGATGCGGGGCGGACGCTCAGCCGGCTGAACCTCAACGGCGTGCTTGCACCGGTGGTCGATGTGGGGACCCAGGAGGGCGACGACGCGCTCGGCCCGCGCGCGTTCTCGAACCAGCCGGGCCCGACCGCGACCTTCGCCACCGCTGTGGTGAGCGCCTACAAGCGCGCCGGGATCGTGAGCGCCGCGGAGCACTTCCCGGGCCTCGGCGCCGCGAACCAGCCCGTGGAGGACGGCCTGGCGTCGGTGGGGCTCTCCCTCTCGCAGCTCCGAAAGCGCGACCTCGTGCCGTTCGCGGCGGCGATCCGGGCGAGCGCGCCGGCGATCGTGATCTCGAACGCCTCCTATGCCACCGACGACTTCGTGACGCCGGCGACGCTGTCGCGAGCGATCTCCACCGACCTCCTGCGGGGCGAGATGCGCTTCCGCGGCGTGGCGATCGCGGACGACCTGTCGCAGCCGGCGATCACCACCAGCATGTCGGTGGCCGACGCCGCGGTCCAGGCGATCGCCGCGGGCTCCGACATGGTCTACATCTCCGGCCCAGCGCGCGGGCAGGAAGCGGCTTACCGGGCGCTGCTGAGGGCAGTGCGCTCCGGCCAGATCCCGGCAGCGCGGCTGGACGAGGCCGTCACGCGCGTGCTCACGCTCAAGCGCGAGTACGGGCTGGTCAGGGGGCTGCGGCCGCGGACGAAGCCTCCGGCGGTGGTGGCACCGCCGCTTCCGGCCGCGACCACACCAGGCTTGACGACGCCAGCAGCGCCAGGAGCGACGCAGCCAGTGCAACCCAGCACCCAGCCTGCCGCTCCACCGGTACCTTGAGCCCGTCGAAGCCGAACCCGAAGTCGGGTGGTGCCGCGACACGAACCACGGTGAAGGCCAGGGCCACGGCCGCCGCGGCTGCGGCGGCGCGGTCGCGCCTCAGGCGAAGCAGCACGATGTTCGCGAGCGCGGCTCCGAGCGCGGCACGGGCCCACCACGTGGCTTCCCAGCCGTTCGGCTCGTAGGCGTCGAGCGCGAACCACGGGAGGAGCGCCACCGACAGCGCGAGCACGGCGCTCGCGCCGATCGCCGCCCGCCTCACAGCTCCGATCCCCGCTCGCCTCACAGCTCCCGGCGACCGCGGAACGCCTTGCCCAGCGTCACCTCGTCGGCGTACTCGAGGTCGGAGCCGACGGGCAGGCCTGAGGCGAGCCGCGTGACCATCACGCTCGGCGCGCGCTCGCGCATGGCGTCGGCCAGGTAGAGCGCCGTCGCCTCGCCGGTGGTGGTCGAGTTCGTGGCGACGACCACTTCGCGCACCCCCCCGGCCTCGACGCGCTCGAGCAGCTCGGCGATTCGCAGGTCCTCGGGGTCCACGCCGTCGATCGGCGACAGCGCGCCGCCCAGCACGTGGTAGCGGCCGCTGAACTCGTGCGTGCGCTCGACGGGGATCACGTCGCTCGGCTCCTCGACCACGCAGATCACCTCGCTGTCACGCCGCTCGTCCTCGCAGATCCGGCAGCGCGGGCCGACGGCGAGGTTGAAGCAGACCTCGCAGTGGCCGACGGTCTCCTTCACCTCGCGGATCGCGTCGGCCAGGGGCAGTGCCTCCTCGGTCGGCAGCCGGAGGATGTAGAACGCGAGCCGCTGAGCCGTGCGCTGGCCGACGCCGGGCATGCGCGAGAGCTCGGCGATCAGGCGGTTGACGGGCGGGGCGAACACGGGGGGAGTGGGCGAGTTGGCCGGTTGGCGAGTTGGCCAGTTGGCTAGAAGCCTGGCAGGCCTAGGTCTCCCAGGCCGCCGGCGCCGCCCAGGCCGCCTGTTACGGCGCCCATCCGGTTCGCGGCCAGCTCCTGGGCCGAGCGCAGCGCCTCGTTGGTCGCCGCGAGGACTAGGTCCTGGAGCATCTCGACGTCCTCCGGGTCCACTGCCTCCGGATCGATCCGGACCTCGCGCAACTCGAGGTCGCCGGTCACCTTCACGGTCACCATGCCGCCGCCCGCGCTCGCCTCCACCACCTCGTTCTTGAGCTGCTCCTGGGCCTTCATCATGTCGGCCTGCATCTGCTGGACCTGCTTCATCATCTGATTCATGTTGGGTTGCTTTGGCATGGCTTCCTAACTCTCGTCGAAGATCTCTTTGGCGCCGAACTCCTGCTTGAGGCGCTCGAGCAGCTCCTCTTCCGACAGCGCAACCGTGGGGTCCTCGTCCGCGGGGAGTTCACTGAGCTCGTAGCGGATATCC
>JAWVEW010000494.1:0-12550 GCA_033856495.1 Miltoncostaeaceae bacterium
GCCCTCGCCGATGATCGCCGCCACGGTGGGCGTGCGCAGGCGCACCATGCTCTGGATGCTGCGGGCGATCGCGCCGCCTTGGCCGCGCTGCTCGGCGTCCGCGCCGGGGAAGGCGCCGGGGGTGTCGATGAGCGTCACGAGCGGCAGGCCCAGGCGGTCGGCGATCGCCATCACCCGCATCCCCTTGCGGTAGCCCTAGGGGGCCGGCATGCCGAAGTTGCGGTAGGTCCGATCGCGGGTGTCGCGCCCCTTCTGGATGCCGATCACCGCCACCGGCTGGTCCCGGTAGCGCGCGATCCCGGCCACGATGGCCGGGTCGTCCCCGTAGAGGCGATCCCCGTGCAGCTCCTCGAAGTCGCCGAAGAGGCGGCCGATGTGGTCGAGCGCGTAGGGCCGCTCCGGGTGACGGGCGAGCCCGACGGTCTCCCAGGCGGTCGAGCCGTCGTCCGGCGCCTTGATCAGCCGTCCGGCGAGCCGCCGCACGAAACGCCCCCCGGCCTGGGTCGCCCTCATCGCGACCGGATCTCGCCGCGCAGGCGCGCCAGCAGCCGGCGCGCCGGCCCCCCGCCCTCGTCGCTGAGCACCCGCTGCACCAGCCGACGGGACATCCCGGGCAGCGCCTGCGCCGCCCGCGCCGCCCGGTCCGCGCCCCCCTGCGCCCACACCACCGCCAGCGGCGGGCCGCCCTCCGGGACCGGACGGTCGAGGATGCGGAAGACCCGGCCGATGCGGGTGCCGAGCTCGCGCCGGTCGACCACCGCGTCCACCTGGCCGTTCTTCAGCTGGCTCTCCGCCAGGCCGAACTCGGCCGGCAGCTTCTCGCGCGTGGTCTGCTCGATCACCCGCGGGCCCGAGAAGGCGATCAGCGCGCCCGGCTCGGCGTAGGTGACGTCGCCGAGCGCGGCGAAGGAGGCCCAGACGCCGCCCGTGGTCGGGTGCCCCAGGACCACCACAACCGGCAGGCCGGCGTCGCCGAGCGCCTCGAACGCCACCACCGTCTTGGCCATCTGCATGAGCGCGAGCACGCCCTCCTGCATCCGCGCGCCGCCCGACGCCGTGATGACCAGGAGCGGCAGCCCGCGATCGATCGCCCGCTCGCAGGCGCGCGCCAGCTTCTCGCCCACCACCGCGCCCATGCTGCCGCCCATGAACGCGAAGTCCATCACCGCCGCGACGCAGGGCTGGCCGTCCACGCGCAGCTCGGCGGCGACCATCGCCTCCCCCAACCCGGTGGTGGCCTCCGCCCGCCGGATCCGCTCGGGATAGGGCTCCATGTCGAAGAACTGGAGCGGGTCGGAGGCCCGCAGCTCGGGCCACAGCTCGCGCCAGCCCGACGTCCCCGCCAGCTGCTCGAGCCGCTCGCGCGCCCCGACCGGGAAGTGGTGGCCGCAGGCGGTGCAGACCCGCAGGTTCCGCCGCATCTCCTCGGCCCGGTAGTGGCTCTGGCACCGCGGGCAGGCGCGGTCGGCGGCCGGCGGGCGCGGCTGCTCCTCGGTGCGCCCCCGGAGGCGGTCGATCGAGACCGTGACGTACTTTCGCGACATCGCCGCCCGATTATTGCGCGGCGGCGGGCGGGGCGGGGGGACCGTCGTCCTCGCCGCCGTCCGCGAGCCACCGCTCGACGCTGTCCCGATACGCCGGCACCAGCTGCGCCTCCGTGCGATGGTCGAGGATCAGGCGCTCCGCAGAGTCGGAGCCGTGGCCGCGCAGCCGCAGCACGGCGTAGGCCACCAGCACCGACCGCCGGCGGCCCGCCTGGCAGTGGATGAACACGCGCGCCTCCGGATCGTCGAGCGCGTCGGCGGCGAACCGGGCGGCGGGCGTCCAGAGGGCGGGCGGCTTCGGCTTCCCGTCGTCCCACATCGCCGCACGCGCCACCCGCTCGCGCCCGAAGAGCGCCCGCTCCACCGCCAGGTCCCCGGACACGACCGTCTGGAGCCGCGCGCGGCAGTTGACCACGTGGGTGACGCCCTCGTCGGGCAGCCGGACGATGGAGGCCGCGGTGGGCAGGTTGCCGACCGCGATCCGCTCGTCCCCGAGCCAGGTGAGCCAGGCCGTGTTGCGGCTGGGAGGGTAGACGCGGGTGCTGAGGCGGTGGTGGCGAACGCGCCAGCCGCGGAGGGGCGCCGGCTGGGGGGCGCTACCCAAGGTCCTCCGGCAGCGTCAGCACGATCGTGGCGTTGTGGCCGCCGAAGCCGAACGCGTTCGAGAGCGCGACCCTGATCGCCGCCGGCCGTGCCTGGTTGGCCACGTGGTCCACCTCGGCGCACTGGGGGTCCAGGTCCGTGAGGTTGATCGTCGGCGGCAGCACGCCTGCGCGCATGGCCAGCGCCACGATCGCCGCCTCCAGCCCGCCGGCGGCGCCGAGGCAGTGCCCGTGCATGGACTTGGTGGAGCTCACCGGGGTGCGCGCCGCCACCTCCGCGCCGAGCGCCTTCTGGATCACCCGCACCTCGCTGCGGTCGCCCACCGGCGTCGAGGTGCCGTGGGCGTTCACGTAGTCCACCTGCTGGGGCTGCAGGCCGGCGTCCTCGAGCGCGAGGCGCATCGCCCGCGCCGGCGCCTCGCCGGTCTGGTCGGGCTCGGTGAGGTGGTGCGCGTCGGCGCTCATTCCGTAGCCGGCCACCTCGCAGAGGATGTCGGCGCCGCGATCGAGCGCGTGCTGCAGCTCCTCCAGGACGAGGATCGCCCCCGCCTCGCCCATCACGAAGCCGTCCCGGCCGCTGTCGAACGGGCGGCTCGCGGCGGCGGGGTCGTCGTTGCGGGTGGAGAGCGCACGCATGGCGTTGAAGCCGCCGATCCCGATCGGCGTCACGGCCGCCTCGGCGCCGCCGGCCAGCATCACGTCCGCGTGGCCGCGCCGGATCACCTCCGACGCGTCGCCGATGGCGTGGTTCCCTGCGGCGCAGGCGGTGGCGGTGCAGCTGAGGGGGCCGCGCAGGCCCAGCTCCATCGAGACCTGGGCCGCTGCCATGTTGGCGATCATCATCGGCACGAAGAGCGGCGAGAGCCGCCCGGGCCCCCGCTCCACCAGCACCCGGGCCTGCTCGGTGAAGGTGTGCAGGCCGCCGACCCCGCTCGCGACGACCGCGCCGATGCGAGCGCCCTCCCCGTCCACCTCGAGGCCGGCGTCGTCCAGCGCGAGGCGCCCCGCCGCCACCCCGAGCTGGGCGAAGCGGTCCATGCGCCGGGCGGCCTTGCGCTCCATGTAGTCGGTGGGCTCGAACCCCCGCACCTCGCAGGCGAACTTGGTGTCGTGCTCGGCCGTGTCGAAGAGCGTGATCGGGCCGGCGCCCGAGCGGCCCTCGGCCACCGACCGCCAGACCGCCTCGCGGCCGACGCCGATCGGCGTCACCAGCCCGAGGCCGGTCACCACCACCCGGCGCCCGTTCGGGCGCTCGCCGCGGGGCCCGCTCACATCGACAGCCCGCCGTCGACCGCGAGCAGGGCGCCTGTGATGTAGGACGCGGCGGGCGAGCAGAGGAACGCGACGGCCCCGGCCACGTCGGCCGGCTCGCCGAGCCTCTGGAGCGGTGTCATGGCCAGGATCGCCTCCCGCTGGCGCTGCTCCAGCCTCGCGGTCATGTCGGTCTCGATGTACCCGGGCACCACCGCGTTCACCCGGATGCCGCGCGGCCCGGCCTCGCGCGCGAGGGAGCGGACCAGCCCGATGAGCCCCGATTTGGCGGCAGCGTAGTTCGCCTGTCCCACGTTCCCGCTGAGGGCGACGATCGAGGACACGGCGACGATGCTACCGGCCCGGCGGCGCAGCATGCCGCGAAGGGCCGCCCGCGACAGGAAGAAGGAGCCGGTGAGGTTGGTGCGCAGGGCCTCGTTCCAGTCGTCCGCGCTCATCCGGACCGCGAGCGCGTCGCGGTTGGCGCCGGCGTTCATCACGAGCGCGTCGAGCGGGCCGAGGGCGGCCACGGCCGCCTCCACAATCCCGCCCGCCTCCGCCTCCTCGCCCACGTCGGCGCGGTGCACGAGCGCCCGCCGGCCGAGCGCCTCCACGGCCTCGGCCGTGGCGCGCGCCCCCGCCTCGTCGCGCAGGTAGCCGATCGCCACGTCGTGGCCGTCCCGGGCGAGCGCGACGGCGCAGGCGGCGCCGATGCCCCGGCTCGCGCCGGTGACGAGCGCGACCGGCATCGCCCTAACGGACCTGGGAGCCCGTGGGCTCGCCCGCGAGCGGCCCGCGCAGCGCGTCGAGGTCGTCCGGGGTCCCGACCTGGACGGTCTCGGCGCCGCGGCGCACCCGGCGCACCAGCCCCGAGAGCACGCGGCCCGGGCCGAGCTCGACGAACCGCGTCGCGCCCATCGCGATCGCCGTCTCGACGGCGGCCCGGAAGCGTACCGGCGCGGTGAGCTGGGAGGCCAGCACCGCGCGCAGGCGCTCGGGCGGCTCGGGCGCGACCGTGGTGGTCGAGAGGAAGGCCGGCACCGGGGAAGCGAAGGGCACGCCCTCCAGCGCCTCGCGCAGCCGCTCGGCGGCGGGCGCCATCAGCGGCGAGTGGAAGGCGCCGCCGACCTGGAGCCGGGTCGCGCGGACCCCGCGCTCGCCGGCGAGGGCCACGAGCCGCTCGATGCCCGCCACGGAGCCGGAGGCGACCACCTGGCCCGGCGCGTTGTAGTTGGCCGGCCAGACCTCCTCGACCTCGGCGCAGAGGGCCTCCGCGGCGGCGTCGTCCAGGCCGATCAGCGCCGCCATCGTGCCCGCCCGCTCGTCGTTGGCGGCCTGCATCGCGGCCCCGCGCTCCGCCACGAGGCGCAGCGCGTCCGCGTAGCCCAGGCTGCCGCACGCGACCAGGGCGGAGAACTCCCCCAGCGAGTGCCCCAGCGCCAGGTCGCCGGCCAGCCCGGCCTCCGCCGCCGCCCGCCAGGCCGCCACCGAGGTGGCGAGCAGCGCCGGCTGGCAGACGTCCGTCGCGGTCAACCGCTCCGCGGGGCCCGCGAAGCACACTCCCGACAGGTCCCGGCCGAGGACGTCGTCGGCCTCCTCGAACGCCGCCCGCGCCGACGGGAAGCGCTCGGCGAGCGCCTGCCCCATGCCGACCTGCTGGGCGCCCTGGCCCGGGAACAGGAGGGCGATCACGCGGCGCCCGCCTCCCCGTCGGCGAGCGGCTCGTAGCGGACCACCGTGGAGCCCCAGGTCAGCCCGGCGCCGAAGCCCACCAGGAGGAGCAGGTCGCCCGCGTGCAGCCGGCCGATCTCGCGCGCCTCCGCGAGGGCGATCGGGATCGAGGCCGACGAGGTGTTCCCGAAGCGGTCGACGTTGTTGTAGAGGCGGTCCTCGGGCACGCCGAGGCGCTTGGCCGCGTGCTCGATGATCCGGAGGTTCGCCTGATGCGCGACGACCAGGTCGATCTCGGCCACGTCCATCTCGAGCGCCGCGAGCAGCCGGGTGGTGGAGTCCACCATGGCGCGGGTCGCGAACCTGAAGACCTCGCGGCCGTTCATCTCGATGAACTGGTGACCGGGCGCGGGGCGCGGCATCCGACCGCCGCCGCCCGGGATGCGGAGCATCTCGCTGCCCTTGGGCTCGGTCCCCAGATCGAAGCCGAGGAACCCGGTGGTGGTCTCCTCCTCGCCGGCGACCACCAGCGCCCCGCCGGCGCCGTCGCCGAAGAGGATGCAGGTCGAGCGGTCCGTGTAGTCGGTGAACTTGGTGAGCACCTCGGCGCCGACGACCAGCACGCTGCGCGCCTGGCCGCTCTCCACCAGCGCGCAGGCCTGCTGCAGCCCGTAGACGAACCCGGTGCAGCCCGCCATCAGGTCGAACGACGCCGCGTTCGTCGCGCCGATCATCCCGCAGACGGCGGAGGAGGTGGAGGGGAAGAGGTAGTCGGCGGTCGCCGTCAGCACCATCAGCACGTCCAGGTCCTCCGGCGCCAGGCCGCCGCGGGGCAGGATCTGCCGGGCCGCGTGGGCGGCGAGGTCGCTGGCCGCCTCGTGGTCGGCGGAGACGCGACGCTCGCGGATGCCGGTGCGGCTCACGATCCACTCGTCGTTCGTGTCGACGATCCGCTCCAGGTCCGCGTTGGTGAGGACGCGGTCGGGCAGGTGCGAGCCCAACGCCACCAGGCGGGCGCGGCGGGGGGGGCGGCGTCCGTTCCTGACGACCAGCACGGGCTAGCCGTCCGCGTCCGTCACGGCGAACCGCAGGACCGCCTGGCAGGCGACCGCGCCGTCCACCCACGCCGTCGCCTCGCCCTCGCCGATCGGCCCCCGCCGGCGCGTCAGCACCACCTCCAGGTCCAGCGTGTCGCCCGGCAGCACCTGGCGGCGGAAGCGCGCGCGCTCGATGCCCGCGAAGAGGGCCAGCCGGCCCGCGTTCTCGGGCTCGGAGAGCACCGCCAGCGCGCCGGTCTGGGCGAGCGCCTCGACGATCAGCACCCCGGGCATGATCGGCCGGCCCGGGAAGTGCCCGGCCAGGAAGGGGGCGTCCTCGGTCAGCGCGTAGCGGGCGCGGGCCGACCGTCCGGGCTGCAGGTCGACGACCTCGTCCACGAACAGGAACGGGGCGCGGTGGGGCAGGACGTCGGCGGGCGCCGGGGCGCGTGACGGAATGTCGGCGCTGCTCACGGCGCAGTGACTGTACCGGATCCACCTGCCGCCCGGTCCCGCTGACCAGGCGCCGGCGGCCCTGGCGCAGGCGCGGATAGAATCGCTGCAAACGCGGGCGGGGAGGAGGCGGGGCGCGATGGGGCCGGTGCTCGTGGTGATCCTGATCCTGGTCCTCCTGGGGCTCTTCCTCGTGCTGTTCGTGAAGATCGCCCGCGAGTACGAGCGCGGGGTGATCTTCCGGCTCGGGCGCCTGCTCGGGGTCAAGGGCCCGGGCATGTTCATCCTCATCCCGCTCGTGGACCGGTTCGTCCGCGTCGACCTGCGCACGGTGACGCTCGCGGTGCCCCCGCAGGAGGTCATCACGCGCGACAACGTGACCGTCAAGGTCACGGCGGTGGCCTACTTCCGGGTGATCGACGCGGCGAAGGCCGTCGTCCAGGTCGAGAACTACCTGGTCGCCACCTCCCAGATCGCCCAGACCACGCTGCGCAGCGTGCTCGGACAGGTCGACCTCGACCAGCTCCTGTCGGAGCGCGAGCCCATCAACGAGCGCCTGCAGGCCATCATCGACCACCAGACGGCGCCCTGGGGCGTGAAGGTCTCGGTGGTCGAGGTGAAGGACGTGGAGCTGCCGTCGACCATGCAGCGGGCGCTGGCGCGGCAGGCGGAGGCCGAGCGCGAGCGGCGGGCCAAGATCATCGCGGCGGAAGGGGAGCTGCAGGCCTCGGAGAAGCTCTCGCAGGCAGCCCACGTGATCGCCTCGGAGCCCACCGCCCTGCAGCTGCGCTACCTCCAGACCCTCGGCGAGATCGCCTCCGAGCGCACCTCCACGATCATCGTGCCGGTGCCGCTCGACCTGTTCGAGCCGTTCCTCGAGTCGCGCCGGCGCGCCGCCATCAGGGACGGCGCCACCGGCAGCCGCGCCTCGGCCGAGTAGCAACCAGGAAGAAGGGACGGCGATGCGCTCCATCTGGAAGGGCTTCATCTCGTTCGGGCTGGTCACGATCCCGGTCGGGGTCGGCCCGGCACAGCACCGCAACGACGTGAGCTTCCGCACGCTCTCGCGCAAGCACATGACGCCCATCAAGCAGAAGCGCTGGGACCCGATCGAGGACGTCGAGGTCGGCCCCGAGGACGTCGTGAAGGGGTACGAGATCAGCAAGGGCCGCTTCGTGGCGGTGGAGGAGGACGAGCTCGACCGCTTCGCCGCGCCGCGCGAGAAGACCATCGACATCCTCCAGTTCGTGGACGTCGGCGAGGTGGACCCTGTGCACTACGAGCGCGCCTACTGGCTTGAGCCCCAGGAGCGAGCCGAGCGCCCCTACGCGCTGCTGGTGGAGGCGATGCGGCGCAGCGGCAAGGCCGCCATCGGCCGCTTCGTACTGTCCACCAAGGAGCACCTGGTGCTGCTGCGGCCGGTCGACGGCGCGCTGGCGCTCGAGACCCTCTACTACCCGGAGGACATCCGCTCCGAGGACCTGCGGGGCATCACCGAGCGGCTGCAGGACGTGGAGGTGCGGGACCAGGAGCTGGCGATGGCGGAGCAGCTCATCGAGGGCCTCACCGAGCCGTTCGACGCGGCGCGCTACCCCAACGAGACGCGCGCCAGCCTGCTCGACTTCCTGGAGGCCAAGGCGGCCGGCGTCGAGCCGGCGGCCGCCGCCGAGGCGCCCGAGCCGGCGCCGGTGATCGACCTGATGGCGGCCCTGCGGGCGAGCATCGAGGCCGCCGGCACGCGAGAGCGCGCGTCAGCCGGGGCACCCGCCGAGGCAGTCGAGGACGAGTCCGCCGAGGAGGAGCCGGCGCCCGCCCGAGGCCGCAAGCGGCAGCTGTCCATCGAGGAGGGCAAGCTGAGGAGGGTGGCCGGCGGCACGCGCGCCGCCGCGCCGGCGGAGGAGGCCGGCGGGGCCGCGGAGCAGTCCGAGGAGGCGGCGCCGAAGCGCCGGACCCGCAAGGCCTCGTAGCGCCCACGGCGGCGGCTGCACGATCCGCGCCGCCCTCGGTTCGACCTCCTGACCGAATCTGCCAGTCTGCGGCCATGAGGCCGCGGGCGCTCTCCGTCGTCGCAGGCGGCGCCGGCGCGGGCGGGTGAGCCCCGTACGGCACGATCCCCTCACCGGCGAGCCGGTGCTGCTGGCGCCCGCGCGGGCCGGCCGGCCGCACGACTCGCGGGAGCTCCCGCGCGCGCAGGGATGCCCGTTCTGCGAGGGCGCCGAGGACCAGACCCCGCCCGAGACGCTTGCGCTGCGGCCCGCGGGCGGCGCGCCGAACGGGCCGGGCTGGCTCGTGCGCGCGTTCCCGAACAAGTTCCCCGCCCTGGCGCCCGACGAGGGCGTCCACGAGGTGGTGGTGAGCACCCCCAGGCACGTGATCGCCTTCGCCGACCTGACCGAGGGGGAGGCGGCGCGCGCCGCCGGCGCGTGGTGGGCGCGGCTGCGGGCCGTGAGCGAGGACCCGCGGGCGCTGTGGCCCTTCCTCTTCCTGAACCAGGGCGCCGCCGCCGGCGCGTCGCTGCAGCACAGCCACGCCCAGGTGGTGGGCCTGCCGTTCGCGCCGCCGCGCCTGATCGCGCGCGAGCGCGCCTTCGACCACGCCGCCGCGTGCCCGGTCTGCGTGGACCTGGCCGCCGCCGGCGCCCGGTGCGTGGCCGAGGCCGACGGGCTCGCCGCCTGGTACCCGGAGGTGCCGCCGTTCTCGGGCGTGGTGCGGATCGCGCCGGTGGTCCACGCGCCCGACTGGGCGGACGCGTCGGTGGCCGAGAGCGCCGGCCGGCTGCTGCGCGACCTGCTGGGCCGCGTGGGCCGGGCCTTCAGGGCGGAGGCGCTGAACGTGTGGCTGCACGAGAGCCGGCCCGGGGGCGGCGAGCGCTTCCACTGGCACCTCGACGCCGTCCCGCGGCTGGGGACGCTGGCAGGCCTCGAGCTCGGCGCCGGGGTGGTCGCCGTGCTGCAGGCCCCGGAGGCGGCCGCCGAGCGGCTTCGGGCCGCCGGCCCGTGACCGGCGGCCGCTCGGTTCAGGGCGCCGGCGGCAGCCGGATCAGCGTGCCCTCCTGCGTCGCGGCGGCCCAGATCGCGGCCCGCGCGACGGCAAACACGCTCACGTCGGGGCCGACCGGCCTGGTCCCGACGAGCGCGCCGGTGACGGCGTAGAAGCTCGTCAGGGTGCCCGCAGGCGCGCCCAGGGCGAGCACGCGCCGGTCGTCCGCCGCCACGTACGCGAACCCCTGGCCCATCGCAGAAACCGCGCCGCCCACGTCACGCCGCACCAGGCCGCCGAAGGAGCTGAGGACCACGACGCCGCCCGGAGCGGCCACGAGCTGACCGGCGGGCAATCCATGAGGCGCGAGGAGCTCTCCGATCCGGCCCCCCGCCTCCACCAGCTGACCGGTCTGCCGATCGCGGCGCTCCGCCTCCCACGGCGGCGCCTCGCAGTCGGGCGTCGGGCAGGGGAGGGGTCGCGCCGTCCACAGCGCGTCGGGCCCGAGCGCGACGAACGGTCCCGAGACGGGCACCGGCGCCGTGAGGGCCGCTCCGGTCGCGGCGTCGATCCGGCGCAGCGCCCACACAGCGCAGCCGTCCGCCGGCACGCACGCGCTGACCATCCAGGCAACGTCGCCGCGGGAGGAGATCGCCAGCGGCGGTGCCGGGAGTGTGAGCGCGCCCCGCCGCCCGTCCGCCGCCGTCGCGTCCAGCGGCTCCACCCGCGCCGCCCCGTCGCGCACGAGCCAGACGCGGCCGCCCACCGGCACGAGCCGGGAGTCCGGAAGGACCCGCACCGGGCCCCTGAGCAGGCGGCCGGTGCGGGCGTCGAAGGCCCGCAGCCGCGTGCCCCCGTCCGCCTCGCCGCTGAGGGACCAGAGCACGCCGGCGGCCACGGCGAGGTCGCGGGGCGCGAGGCCCGCCGGCACGCGCGGGTATGCCGGCACGGCCACCTGCACCCGCACCGGCGGCGAGGCGCGCCGGCCATACGCCATGCGCAGGTCGGCGGGCCCCGGCGTCGTGAGGCGCAGGATCACCGGCACCTCGGCGTCCACCCGGCCGCGGGCCACGGATCGCCACCGCACGCCGAAGCGCCGCTCCACCACCACCCGAACCGGCCCGGCGTAGCGCTCGAAGCTCGCCGTCAGCCGCAGCAGCGCCCGCGAGGGGACCCGCGCCGGCGAGGCGGAGAGGCGGCCCAGCCGGCTCTCGGCGGCAAGCGGAGCCCTCGTGGAGCGGCGGGCAAGCGCGGAGACCAGGAGCGCGGTGCCCCCGCGCGGCCGGCCGAGCGCGCCCTCGGGAACCGGGCCGGCCCAGGCCGCCGCGGCCTCCCCGCCCGGCAGGGCGGCGAGCGCGATCCAGTGGGCGCGCACGGTCGCCGGGTTGGAGAGGACGAAGGGCCGTGTGAAGCGGGCGTCCGGGCCGATCGCGGCGACGTACGCCGCGGGCGCGCCGGTGGTCCCCATCAGCATCGCGGTCCCGTCGGCCCGGACCGACACGTCCCAAGAGCGCGGCATGCTCCCGAGGCCGAGCGGCAGGTCCCCGGCGTGCTGCCATGCCCCTCCAGCGCGACGGATCGCCCCGCTCAGCGTCTGGCGCGGGTAGGCGCCGCCGACCCAGGTCACGAGCTCCGGCCCGCCCGGGATCGCGTCGACCCGCGGCGCGTAGCCCGGACCCAGGCTGACCGGCTCGGACCAGCTCCCCCCGGACGGGCGGGCGCGACCGACCACGTGGACGCCGCCTTCGCCGTCGGTCCAGGCCGCCACGAGCGTGCCGTCGCCGGCGACCCCGAGCGCGGGGTAGTAGGCGTTCGCGCCGGTCGAGACCGTCGCCGGAGCGCTCCAGGCGCCGCCGGCCGGGCGCTCCGCGACGACGATCGCGCGCGCGCCGGCATTGCTCCCGCGCTGCCACCCCGCAGCCGCCGAGCCGTCCGGACGCATCGCGAGGTCCACATCCGTCGCCGCGCTGTCCGGAAGCGGATCCAGCGCCGCCGGCGTCGTCCACGCCGAGGCCGACCGCGGCAGGTCGGCGCTTCGAACGCCGGACCCGGCCTCGCTCCACACGATCGTGGCGTCCCCGTCCGCGGTCAGGCCCACGTCCAGGCGCAGCGCGAACTCGAGGTTGACGTACGTGCCCGGCGTGAAGGTCGAGATCGTCTGGGCGGCCTCCCAGGCGCCTCCGGCCGGCCTGCGCGCAGCCTGCACGCGCACCCCGGCGGGGCCGGCCCCGAGGTCGAGGCACCCCCACGCGGCGACCATGTCCCCGCGAGGGTTCACGGCCAGGCCCAGCGGCGCCGGCTCGCCCGCCCGGCAGCCCTCCGCGATGGGGCGGGGGGCGCTCCAGCGGGCCGCGCCGGCGGGCCGGTCGGCGGTCAGCACCGTGCTCGTCGCGAGGGCGCCCGCCCAGAGCAGGGTCGCGTTCCCGCGGGCGTCCGCCCCGGCGCGAAGCCCGTCGATGGCGAGGTCCGACGAGCTCACGACCTCCGGCGCCCGCCAGCGCGGCGCGTCGGCGGCGGACGCCGCCCCGGCCGTCATGAGGGCGCCGGCGACGAGGGGAGCGATCAGGGCGCGGCGCACGGCCGTGCCAGGGTACCGCCGCGCGCCGGCGTCTCCGGAGAGCCCGGGTGCCACGGGGTCGCGGCGCCGGTAGCCTGCGCGCGGAAACCCACTGGGACAGGGGAGGAGCCGCATGACCCGCGACCAGGCCACCCAGGCGGTCCGCGAGGCGAAAGAGGCGTCAGGGCTCAGCTGGCACGAGATCGCCGGGCTGGTCGGCCGCAGCCCGGTCTGGACCACGGCCGCGCTGCTGGGGCAGGCGCCGATGTCGGCCGAGGAGGCCGGCGCGGCGGCCGGGGCGCTGGGGCTGGGCCCGGAGGTGACGGCCGCCCTCCAGCGCTTCCCGATGAAGGGGTCGCTCGACACCACGGTGCCGGTCGACCCCCTGATCTACCGGTTCCACGAGATCACCCAGGTCTACGGGACGACCATCAAGGAGCTGATCCACGAGATCTT
>JAWVEW010000495.1:0-3147 GCA_033856495.1 Miltoncostaeaceae bacterium
GGCCCGGCGTGTCGGCGGCCATCGGCCCTACGTCCCTGCCGGGCCAGACGAAGCCCCTCGCGTCCGCGCCTCCCGCCACGACCGACTCGGCGTACCAGGCGGCCAGCCGCTCGGCGAAGGTCGGCGAGATCGCCACCGGGCGGGAGCGACGGCCCTTGGTCGACTTCTCGACGCGCTCGGCGCCCGGCTCGCGCACCTGCCAGACGGATCGGCGGACGTCGAGCCGGCGGTCGGCCAGGTGCACGTCCGGCCATCGCAGCCCGATGACCTCGCGGTGTGGAATGAGGGCGACATCGGATCCTCCCCGGTCATCAGCGTTTCGGTGCCCCGGGCGTCCTCTGCTTCGAACGGCGCTCGGGGGCGGGGGACATCACCTAGAAGAGGTGCTCCTCCTGACCGCACGCTACGAGCGGCCACCGGTGGCGCCATCGACTGCACGACCCATCTTCATGCGGAGGCCGTATGCACGAAGAGACGGCTGTCGACCCTCCTGACAACGTCTCCCACCGAGCCCATATGCAGTACCGGGGACTTGCCCGTTCCACGCTGGTCCGCGCTGAGCACCTCCAGGTCCAGGCTGGTAAGGGTTGCCCTCTGGTCGTCCTCCCGCCTGCGGCGGCACGAAGCGGATTTGACCGGCCAAATCCAGGAAGCTTCAGCCGGGTGAGGTAACCGCGTTATGTCAGCCGAGGACACGCCAGGCTGTCGGCGCGGGACGCTGCGCCGGCGCGCGGCGGGCGATTAGTCGCCGAGTAGCCTCTGATAGAGCGCTCTCGTCTCGGCGCTCGGCTCGATTCCCAGTTCTCGCCGAAGCAGCGCTCGGCAGGCATGGAACTGGCGCAGCGCGAGCGCTCGCTCGCCAGTGCCGGCATAGAGCCGCATCAGTCCTCGATGCCAGGCCTCCCGCTCTGGCTCGAGCTCGGTCAAGTGCTGATAGTGACCCAACGCCGCCTGGGGCTGACCGGCCGCGCTGAGGCCCTCTGCAAGCTGCTGCAGTACCGCTCGGTGGGTTCGCTCAACTTCCGCCCGTCGCCCCTCCGCCCAGGGCGCGTAGAGCCACTCCGGGAAGAGCACTCCCCCGTGGGCCGCCGCGGCCTTCTGGAGGCGCCGAAGCTTCGCTTCCTGGTCCTTCTCGGCGAGCGCGCCGCTCGCCAGGGATAGGAAATGGCCCGCGTCCCAGCTGTCCTGGGGCGCGAGGACGACGCGATACGACTCCGCCTCGGCCACCACCACCGATGAGGCTGCGCCGCGCGGCAGATCGGGCGCGAGCGCCCGGCGCAGCTCATAGAGGGTCACGTGGAAGGCGCGGAGGGCCCGCTCGGGCGGCAGCTCCGGCCAGAACCACTCGAGGAGCTCCTCCCTGTGGACCGGCCGACCGGCGCAAAGCAGCGCCGCTAGGAGCATGCGCGCGCGCTCGCGGCCGAAGGCCTGCATGGGGATCAGCACGTCGCCCCGGCGGACGGCAAAGCCGCCCATGCTCATGAGGCGCAGGGCGGGGCGGGGCCGGGCGGCAAGCTGAGGCCGTGCGTGGCGCGCCGCCGCCTGCACCGCCGCGTCCTCGTCGGCGAGAAGCCGCTCGAGCACCTCGTGGCCGACGTCAGGCGCCTCGGGCAGCCGCTCCGCCAGCTCGAGCCGGGCAGACGCGGGTCCACGGGCAAGCGCCGCGACGCACTCCGCAAAGATCTCGCCGCCGCAACGCGCCGCAAGCCGCGCCGCAAGCTCGCGGGGGCCAAGGCCGCCGGCCAGGGCCCGGGCGAGCAAGGGGCCGGCAAGACGCCGCTCCCTGCGCAGCCACAGCTCGTCGTAGTCCGCCTGCTCCGTGAGCTCGAGCGCGAGCCCGAGCAGGCGGTCCCCCTCCGGACCGGGCCCGTTGACGACGCCGCCAACCAGCGCCGCGCGCGCCAGATGAGGTCGCGGCGCCCTGCTCGCGTCGTTCATCGCTTGGGTGATCAGGCCACGGGCCAGCTCGATGAGCCCCACCTCCCAGGTGGCGAGCGCCAGGTCCGCGAAGACGCCGGCCTGGTCGAACGCAACGCCGTATGCGCGCAGCTCGACGCGCGCCGACTCGACGTGCGCCTTCACGCTTGCGGAATCCCCGTGGTGCGCGCCGAGTCGCGCGGCCATCGTGTAGTAGCGATAGGCGAAGGCCGTGCCGGGATGGCGTGCCCAGGCCGACCCCTCAGAGCGAAGCTCGGCCTCCAGTTCCTCCCAGCGGCCGAGCTCGGCGAGCGCCACCGAGCGTAGCCAAAGATCGCCGCGCAGGGTGATCCTCCCCATCGCCCGCCGCTCTGCCGCCTCGCGAAAGCGTGTGGCCTCAGCGAGTGCCTCCTCATAGCGGCCGAGCTGGTTGAGGACGACGCCGCGCCAGGACTGCGCCACCACGAGGTAGGCGAGCAGGTCCTCGCTTTCGTGCTCGGCCAGGTAGGTCATCGCCGCATCGAGCGTCGCGAGCGCCTGACCGCTCCGGCCGGCGGCGTGGTCGATGAAGAACGCACGGGTGATGGCCGCATACGCATCCAACGCCGGGAACGCGCTCGCGGCGGGAAGCGCGAGAGCAGCCGCAAGCTCGGCCTCGGCCTCGGCGTAGCGACAGACAAAGCCGTATCGGGCGGCCATGATGATGTGCACTGCCGGCAGCATTCGGGTTGTGGGGGCGAAGCGGGCGAGGTAGCGGCGGCCCATGGCGATGGACTGCTCGGGGGGCGCGCCGTGCGCAATGTGAGTGAAGAGGAGGCGGAAGAGGGCAACGGCGGCTCGCTCGTGTTCACCCCGGGTCAAAAGCTGCTCGATCGCCTGCTCGAGGGCGGCAAAGGCCGCCTCGCGCTCTCCGCGCCCCATCAGGAGCGAGGCCTCTGCCAGCACGAGTGCTGGCCGATCGGCCCACAGGGCGCGCGGAAGTGCGGCCAGCCAGCCGGCCAGGGTCTGCGCGTCGGGCGTGCTGATCATGCCCTCCGCAAGGGGCTCGAGCGCGTTGATAGCGGCCGACGGCTCGCCCGCCTCGATGTAGTGGCGCACCGCTTCTGCGGGCTCGCCGATGCTCGACCACACGCCGGCGGCGCGACGGTGAAGCTCCACGAGGCGATCCGGCTCGCGCTCCGCCAAGCGCCGGCGCAGGAAAGCCTGGAAGAGGTGGTGGTAGCGGTACCA
>JAWVEW010000496.1:0-4174 GCA_033856495.1 Miltoncostaeaceae bacterium
TCGTTGTGGGTGTGGATGCCGAGGCTGACGGCCGGCAGGGCCGCACGCACCTCGCGCATGATCCGGGAGACCTCGCTGGGCAGGGTGGCGCCGTTGGTGTCGCAGGGGGTGATCCAGGCCGCCCCGCCGGCCTCGGCCGCGCGCAGGCAGTCCAGCGCGTAGGCCGGGTGGGCGCGGTAGGCGTCGAAGAAGTGCTCCGCGTCGTAGACCACCTCCTTGCCCTGGCGAACGAGGAAGGCGACCGACTCCTCGATGATCACCAGGTTCTCGGCCCGGGGCACGCGCAGCACCTTCTCCAGGTGCAGGTCCCAGGTCTTCCCGACGATGGTGGCGACCGGCGCCGCGCACTCGGCCAGGCCCCGCAGGGCCGGATCGGCGTCGGCGGCGGCGTCGCGCCGGCGGGTCATGCCGAAGGCGGCCAGGCGGGTCTCGCCCAGGTCCTCCCGCTCGAGGAGCGCGAAGAGCTCGGTCTCCTTCGGGTTCGAGGAGGGGAACCCGGCCTCGATGTAGTCGATCCCGAGCTCGGCCAGCCGCAGCGCGATGGCGAGCTTCTCGCCCACCGCCAGGCTCATGCCCTCGCGCTGCATGCCGTCGCGGAGGGTGGTGTCGTAGAGCGTGATGCGGTCCATCACGGGATCCTCGGGTCGGTCAGGACAGGGGGGCCGCGCTGGGGGCGCGGTCGAGCCACGCAGCGTAGCGGGGATCACGGCCCTCGGTGACCGCGAAGAACCGCTCCTGGAGCCGGCGGGTGATCGGCCCCGGCGGGCCGAGCAGATGGTCGTCGATCTCGTTGACCGGGCAGACCTCGGCCGCGGTTCCGGTGATGAAGAGCTCGTCGGCGGCGTAGAGCGCGGCCCGCGTGACGTCGCGCTCGGCGACCTCGATGCCCTCGTCGGCCGCCAGCTCGATGATGGTGGCGCGGGTGATGCCCTCGAGGATCGACGCCGTGATCGGGGGGGTGACCAGGCGCCCGGCCTTGACCACGAAGATGTTCTCGCCCGAGCCGTCGGCCACGAAGCCGTGCTCGTTCAGGAGGATGGCCTCCTGGTAGCCGGCCTTGTGGGTCTCGATCTTGGCCAGGATCGAGTTCAGGTACTGGCCGCCGGCCTTGGCGGTGGCCGGGATCGTGTTGTTGCCGATCCGCCGCCAGCTCGAGACCTTGGCCCGGATGCCGGAGCGCAGGCCCTCCTCGCCCAGGTAGGCGCCCCACTCCCAGGCGGCGATCGCGACGTCGACCGACGCCTCGAGCGGGAAGAGCCCCATCGTCCCGTAGCCGCGCATGACCAGCGGCCGGATGTAGCAGGAGCCCAGGTCGTTGGCGGCGAGCAGCCTGTGGACCGCCAGCCGGAGCTCCTCGCGGGAGAACGGGATCGGCATGTAGTACATGGCCGCCGAGCGCTCGAGGCGGGCGAGGTGGTCGTCGAGGCGGAACACGGCGGGCCCGTCGTCGGTGGCGTAGGAGCGGATGCCCTCGAACACCGCGGTGCCGTAGTGGAGGGCGTGGGAGAGGACGTGCACGCGCGCCTCGTGCCAGTCGACGAGCGCGCCGTTCATCCAGATCTTCTCCGCTTCCTGCATGAGCGTTCACCCCTTCCGGGCGGAGCGTCCGCGGTACGATAGCTCCCGTTTCCTCGCTCCCGCAATCGAGGTCGCCTGCCGTGATCGGGTCGGACCCGTCGCCGGTCGACGCAGGTGGGCGGCCCGCAACCAGCGGGCTGGAGCCGCTGGTCGCCGCGCTGGCGGACCTGGTGGGCGCGGGGCTGGACCCGGGGGCGGCGCTGGGCGCCAGCGCCCGCGTGCTGCGGGCGGCGGTGGGAGCGGACGCGACCACGATCTACGTCGTGGACCCGCGCCGTGACGTCCTCCTGCGCGCCGTGAGCACGGACCCGGACGCCGCGCACCTGCTGGGGAAGCTCGCTGGCCGCCCCCCCTCCGAGCTGCCGCTGCTGCGCGCGCTGCGCGAGGCGCCGGACGGGGTGCTGCTCGTGCCGGACACGCTCACGAGCGAGGACCTGGGCCAGCGGGCATCGGAGCGCTTCGGCGCCCGAGCGGTGCTGGCGCTGGTCATCGGCGGGGCCGGATCGCGGGAGCACGAGCCCGACGTGGAGGCGCTGGCGATCTGCCGCTGGCGGCTCCCCCACCCCGCAATCGACCCCGAGGCCGTCGATGGGGCGCGCCGCCTCGCCGCGCTCGCCGCCGCCGCGATCTCCAACGCCCATCGCCACGAGGAGGCCGAGCGGCTGGCGAGGAGGCTCTCGGAGCTGGCCGGATGGGCCGGCCGGCTTGCGACCTGCGACGACCCGGAGTCGGTCGCGGCGCTCTCGGCCGAGGCGGCGGCGGCGCTCCTGGACGCGCCCGTGGCGGCGGTGTGGTCGCCCGACGCCACGGCCACACACCCCCCGGCGGTCGGCGGCGGCCCGGAGCTGGAGCAGGAGCTCGCCGCGGTGATCGCCCACGGACGCCGGCTGGCGGTGATCCAGGCCGCCGACCTGCCCCCGGGCCTCGGCGCGCTGGTCGAGGGATCGGGCCTGACGCGGCTGCTGACGGCGGCCGCCGCCGACGGCGGCGCGGTTCTGGCCGCGGCGCGGCGGGATCCCCCGAGCCCGGTGGAGGAGGAGCTCGCGCCGCTGCTGGCCGACCTCACGGGCGCCGCCGTGCGCAGCTCGGCCGCCGTGGCGCGGCTGGCCGAGCAGGCGCTGACCGACCCCCTCACCGAGATCGGCAACCGCCGGGCCTTCGAGGCGGCGTTCGACGCCGCCCTGGCCCAGTCGGCGCGCTACCGGCGGCCGCTCGCCCTGGCCCTCCTGGACATCGACGACTTCCACGCCATCAACGAGCGCGGCGGCCACCCGCACGGCGACCGCATCCTGCGGACCGTGGCGCGCGTGCTGCGCGAGGAGCTGCGCCGGACGGACTTCGCGTACCGCATCGGCGGCGACGAGTTCGCCCTGGTCATCCCGGAGACGAGGGCTGCGAGCACGGACGTGATGCTGGAGCGGGTGCTGGCGCGGGTCCGCGGGAGCTCGGTCGGCCCGGTCACCCTGAGCGCCGGCGTGGCGGACGCCCGCGAGGGCCCGGAGCTGGACACCGAGCTGCTCCGCCGCGCGGACGAGGCGCTCTATCGCGCCAAGCGGGACGGCGGCGACAGGATCGTCACGGACCCCCGCCCGGAGAGCTGAGAGGGCCGGTCCCACCGGCGGGCGGTCCTTCGGCTCGGGCATGATCCGCCGGTCGACCCTCGCCCGCCCAGAACGCCTCGCCCGTCCCTCGCCGGCGCCATCGCCGCGGTCGCCGCCGCCGACCCGGTGGCGGCCCGCCTGGTGGAGCTGGTCGGCCCGATCCGACACCGCCCCCGCGACCCCGACGGCCCCTTCGGCGCGCTGGTCCGTTCGATCGTGTTCCAGCAGCTTGCCGGCCGGGCCGCGAACGCCATCCACCAGCGCGTGCGGGCGCTGGTGCCGGGCCCGCTGAGCCCGGAGGCGCTCCTGGCCGTCCCGGAGGCGGATCTGCGGGGCGCCGGCCTCTCTGCCGCCAAGCTGGCGTCGCTGCGCGACCTGGCCGCGAAGGTGCTCGACGGAACCGTCGTCCTCCGCACCTCCTCCCGGATCCCGGACGAGGAGATCGTCGCCCGGCTGGTCACCGTCCGCGGCATCGGGCGCTGGACCGCGGAGATGTACCTGATGTTCGCGCTGCGCCGCCTCGACGTGTGGCCGGTCGACGACCTCGGCGTGCGCCAGGGCTACGGCCTGGCCTGGGCCCTCGACCCGCCACCGACCCCGCGCCAGCTCGAGCCCCTCGGTGAGCGCTTCCGGCCCTACCGCTCGATCGTCGCCCGCTACTGCTGGGAGGCGGTGGCGCTCGCCCGTCGGGGGACGGACCCGGCCCTGCGATGAGCCCGCGCCCGACGTTCGGGCCGGGCACGGCATCCCCGAAGCCGGTGAGACGAGCCCCGCGGTGGCGGCGCGTGCTGGCGGCGGCCGTCGCGGCAATCGCGGCGGGGGCGGCGATGGCGCCGTCGGCCCTGGCCGCCCCGGACTACTCGCAGCGCGCGACGTTCGACTCGCTCGATCGCGCCTACCACAACGGGCGCGGCAACAGCCTGGCCAACAACGACCAGGGCGCCCTGGCCTGGGGCGAGAGCTACTTCCTCCAGTCCTACCTCCTGATGTTCGAG
>JAWVEW010000497.1:0-11328 GCA_033856495.1 Miltoncostaeaceae bacterium
GCCCGGTGCGGAAGCGGCCGTCCGCGGCGAGCGTGACCTGCAGGACCCCGCTCGTCGACAGGGTGCCGCCCAGTCCGAACACCTTGTAGCCGGCGAAGTTGCCCAGGCTGTAGGCGACGAGCCGGCCCCGGTAGACCTCCATGCCGCGCATGACGTGGGGGCCGCTGCCCACCACCAGGTCCGCACCGGCGTCGATCACGGCGTGGGAGAAGGCCCGGCTGTCGCCGCGCGGCTCGCCGAGGAAGGTCTCGGCGCCATACGGCACGCGCGTCTGGCCGCTGCCCTCGGCGCCGGCGTGGATCATCACGATCACCACGTCGGCGTCCCGGGCGGCGGCCGCCACCAAGCGCCGGGCCGCCGGGATGTCGGTGAGCGAGTTCGCCCACGGGTAGGGCGCGAAGCCGAGCAGCGCCACCCGGATGCCCCGCACCTGGAGCCGGGCCGTCTCGCCCGGGCGGCCGAAGTGGCGCAGGCCGACGCGGTCGAGCGCGGCCACGGTCTCGCGCTGCCCCTCCGCCCCGTAGTCCATCGCGTGGTTGTTGGCCAGGTTCATCACCGTGAAGCCCGCTCGCCGGAACCACTGCGCGTAGGAGGGCGGCGTCTTGAACGCGTAGCAGTTCGAGCTGCCCGAGCCGCATTTGGACGAGCCGCCGGTCGCGAGCGTGCCCTCCAGGTTGCCGAGGACCACGTCGCCCTTCAGCAGGTGCGCGACCGGCGCGAAGAAGGAGGCGCCGCCGTCGGCGGGCAGGCCGTAGGGGGGGCTCCCCATGACGATGTCGCCGACCGCGGCGAGCCGCAGCACCCCGGTCGCGGCCGGGCGCGGGGCCGCGGCGGCGGTGTCCGCCGGCGGTCGGGCGGTCTCCTGCCGCGCCGGCCCGTCCTGGCCGCCGAACGCGCCCGGGAGCGTGAAGGCGCCGGCGACCAGCACCAGCAGCGCGACGAGCAGGAGCGCGCGCTGCCGCCGCAGCCGGCGGCGCCGCTGCTGCGCGCGCCTCTCGTCGCGGCCGGGCACCGCCGCATCCTACCGGCGTCGCCCGCGGCGCTCGCCCCCGCGGCCCGGCCCGCCTACCCTTCGCCGCGAGATGGCCCCCGCCGCCCGCATCCGCGCTCCCAGGCGCGCCGCCGCCGCCGTCGCGCTCGCGCTCTGGGCGGCGGCGCTCTCGGCCGGCGCCCCCCCGGCGGAGGCGTCGTGCCTGGCCTCGCTCCGGCTCGACGGCCGCACCTACATCGGTCACGGGATCCTTCTCATCACGCTCGAGCCCGGCCCTGGGATCGGCTACGCCCTTCAGCCGCCCTGCAACGACACGGAGCCGCCGCTCGGGCCGACGGAGCCGACCCGGATGGCCGTGCGGCGCATCACCGGCGTCTCGCCGCGGGTCGCCGTGCTCGCGTCCCACGGCGCGCGCGGGATCGTGTTCGTGGCTGTCGATCGCTGCCGGAAGGCCGCGCTGACGGGCGGCGCCAGGGCGCGTGAGGTCGCGCTCCTGCGCTGCCTGCGCGCCTCCCGCTAGTGGCCCAACCACCAACGTGGCCGGAGTTCGCTAGTCCCCGATCCTGATGCCGTGCCGCGCGGCGAGCGCCCGCTCGACCGCGCGCATGACGTCCTCGGGCGTCACTCCCGGCAGGGCCGGCTCCAGCCCGCCGGCGCGGGCGGCCAGCGCGGCGGCCAGCGCGTCCCGCTCGCCGGGAGGAAGGTCGAGCAGCGCCGCCAGCCCGGCGGCGTCGAGTCGCAGGGCGATCCCGGCCTGCAGCAGCGCGCCCGCCTGACGGCGCACCTGGGCGAGTCCCACGACCTTGCGTCCGTCCACCAGCACCTCGTAGGGAGAGCGGCCGCCGAAGCAGGCCCGCGCCGCCAGCGCCGCGTCCTGCGGCCCCGCCGCCCGCGCCTCGGCGAGGGTCACGATCCGCGCCGCCGCGCCGAGCGTCGAGAGCGCGCCGGCGATCGCCTCCCCCAGGAAGGCGTAGGTCGCGACCACGTCGTCGAGCGCGAGCTGGTGGCCGCGCGGCAGCGCGAGGTCCAGCGCCAGGAGGCCGGCGTCCCAGAGCACCGGCCCGCCGCCCGACCTCCGGCGCAGGAGCGCCACCCCGGCGCGGCGGCAGGCCGCCTCGTCGGCGGGCGCACGGCCGGCCGCGCGGCCCAGCACCAGCGCCGGCGCGGACGCCCGCGACCAGGCCAGCAGCGGCGGCGAGCCGGCGCCCACGGCGGCGAGCATGGCCTCCGCCCGCTGCAGCGCCGCCGGCGGCGCGATCTCCAGCGGGCCAACCCGGACCCACTGCTCACGGGGCCCGGAAACCCTCGGGACCGCCGCGCTAGGAGAGGTAGGGCGCGACGCCCTCGCCCTGCTGGGCGGCGTCCATGACCATCTCGCTCACGGTGGGGTGAGCGTGGATGACGTCGCCGAGCTCGGCCATGGTGAAGCCGTCCGAGATCGCGGCGCCGATCTCGTGGATCATCTCGACGGCGTGCACGCCCATGATCGTGGCGCCCAGCAGCAGGTCGGTCTCGGCGTCGGCCACCAGCTGGACGTAGCCGTCCGGCTCGCCCTCGCCGAGGGCCTTTCCGGAGCCGCCGAAGCGGGCGGTGCCGAGCCGGACCTCGTACCCCGCCTCCTTCGCCGCGTCGGCGTGCAGGCCGACGGTCGCGATCTCGGGATGGGTGTAGATGCAGCTCGGGACCACCGTGCGATCCATCGGCACCTCCTTCCCGAGCAGCGCGTTCTCCACCGCGCGCGCCGCCTCGGCGGAGGCCAGGTGGGCGAGCTGGAGGCCGCCGATACAGTCGCCGGCGCCGTAGATCCTCGGGTTGGCGGTGCGAAGCGCCTCGTCGACCACCACGTGACCGCGCTCGTCGATCTCGACGCCCGCCTGCTCCAGCCCGATGCCGCGCGTCTGCGGCGCGCGCCCCACGGAGACCAGGAGCTTCTCCGCGGAGAGCTCGGTGCCGTCGTCCAGACGCACCTTCACGGAGCCCTCCCCGTACTCGACGACCTCCTCCAGGCGCCGCCCCAGGTGCACGGTGACGCCCTCCTTCTGGAGGAGGCGCTGGAACTGGCTGGCCGTGCGGTTGTCGATGCCGGCGAGGATGCGGGGCAGGATCTCGATCATCGTGATCCCGGTGCCGAGCGGCGCGAACAGGCTGGCGAACTCGCAGCCGATGACCCCGGCGCCCAGGATCAGGAGCGTCTCGGGCACCTCCTCCAGCAGCAGGACGTCGTCCGAGGTGAGGACGTTCGGGTGCGCCATGTCGATCCCCGGCAATCCCGACGGCTCCGTGCCGACGCAGACGATCAGGTGGTCGTACTGCAGCCGCCGGCCGTCCACGACGACGGCGTCGCCGTCCAGGGCGCCTTCCCCGC
Source organism: Miltoncostaeaceae bacterium (assembly GCA_033856495.1). GTDB lineage: Bacteria > Actinomycetota > Thermoleophilia > Miltoncostaeales > Miltoncostaeaceae > JAWVEW01. Next base: position 3,357 of record JAWVEW010000497.1, read on the forward strand.
GCACGACCTCGACACCGCGGCGTTTCGCCGCGCCCTCGACGCCGCTGCGCATCTTCAGGACGATCTCGTCCTTGCGCTGCTGCATGCGGCGGAAGTTGACGCCGACCTCGCCGACCACCAGTCCGTAGTCGTCGGCGCGCTTGACGCGGCGCAGCAGGTCGGCAGTGGCGAGCAGCGCCTTGGTCGGGATGCAGCCCCGGTTGAGGCAGGTGCCCCCGAGCTCCCGCCGCTCCACGAGCCAGGCCTGGGCGCCCAGCTGCGCGGCCCGCAGGGCGGCGACGTCCCCCGCCGGGCCCCCGCCCAGCACGACCACGCGCTTCCCGGCGCCCGCGCCGTTGCCCTCGCTCATCGGCTGGCGCTCGTGACGCCGCCGAGGGCGGCTGCCAGCAGCCGCTCCTGCTCGGCCTGGTGGGCCTGCGGGTAGCCCTCGCTGGGGCTCGCGCGCGGCGGCCGGCCGACGTAGCCGAGCTCGACCCCCTCCGGCAGCACCCTGGTGATGCGCCGGGCGACCGCGTCCCAGGCACCCATGTTCCGCGGCTCCTCCTGCACCCAGACGACCTCGGCGAGGCGCGGATAGGACTCGATCACCTCGCGCAGGTCGTCGTGCGGGAAGGGGTAGAGCATCTCGAGGCGGACGATCGCCAGGTCCTCCGCGCGCTCGCGCTCGGGGTGCCCGTCCAGCTCGTGGAAGACCTTGCCCGTGCACAGCAGCAGCCGGCGGACCGCGTCCCTGCCGTTGCCGTTCCCCGCCTCCAGCCGCGGATCGTCGAGCACGTGGGAGAAGTGGCCGCTCACCAGGTCCTCGAGTCGCGACGCCGCGCCGCGGTGGCGCAGCAGGCTCTTGGGCGTGAAGAGGATCAGCGGCCGGCGCTGCTCCATCAGGGCCTGCTTGCGCAGCAGGTGGAAGTACTGGGCCGCGGTCGTGCAGTTGGCGATGCGCAGGTTGCCCTCCGCGGCAAGCTGCAGGAAGCGCTCCATGCGCGCCGAGGAGTGCTCGGGACCGTTGCCCTCGTAGCCGTGCGGCAGCAGCATCGTGAGCCGGGAGGCCTGGCCCCACTTCGCCTGGCCGGAGGAGATGAACTGGTCGATCATGATCTGGGCGCCGTTGGCGAAGTCGCCGTACTGGGCCTCCCAGAGCACGAGCGTCTCGGGCGCCTCGACGCTGTAGCCGTACTCGAAGCCGACCGCGGCCGCCTCCGAGAGCGGGCTGTTGTGGAGCTCGAACGACGCCGAGGCCCGCACCAGGTGCTGCATCGGCGTGTACACGCGGCCGGTGAACGGCTGCCAGGGCTCGTCCACCGCGACGTCGTGGAGCTCCAGGTGGCGCTGGCTGAAGGTCCCGCGGGCCGCGTCCTGGCCGGTCAGCCGGACCGGCACTCCCTCCGTGAGCAGCGAGGCGAGCGAGAGGGCCTCGGCGTGCGCCCAGACGATGCCGCCCTCCTCGCCCATCGCGGTCCGCCGGCGCTCGAGCTGCGGGACCAGCTTGGGGTGGATCGTGAAGCCCTCGGGGGCGCTGAGCAGCTGCTCGTTGAGGCTGTGCAGCGTGTCGCCGCTGACGCCGGTCTTCACCGGCTTGGTCTGGGCGGCGCGGGCGGCTGGGACGGCGGGCTCGAGGTCCGAGCCGCGCTCGAACTGGCTCGTCACCGTTCGGTGGGCCTCTGCCATGCGCCGCTCCGCGGCGGCCACCATCTCGTCGAGGCGCTCCTTGCTGACGACGCCCTCGTCCACCAGGCGGGCGCCGTAGATGCGGCTCACCGGCGGGTGGGCCTTGATCGTCCGGGCCATCACGGGCTGCGTGTAGGCCGGCTCGTCGACCTCGTTGTGACCGAGGCGCCGGTAGCCGATGAGGTCGATCAGCACGTCCCGCCGGAAGCGCTCGCGGTAGCTGGCGGCCAGCCGGACGGCGGCGATGCAGGCCTCCACGTCGTCCGCGTTGACGTGGATGACCGGGATGTCGAATCCCTTGGCGAGGTCGCTGGCGTGCCGCGACGAGCGGGCGTCGTTCGTGTCGGTGGTGAAGCCGATCTGGTTGTTGGCGATGACGTGGATCGTGCCGCCGGTCGTGTAGCCCGGCAGCGCCTGCAGGTTGAGCGTCTCGGCCACAGCGCCCTGGCCGGGGAAGGAGGCGTCGCCGTGCACCAGCACCGGCACCGCGACGGTCGGGTCCTGGTGCGCCTCGTGGCCGCGGCGCATGGTCTGGCGCGCGCGCGTGCGCCCCTCCGCCACCGCGTTCACCTGCTCCAGGTGGCTGGGGTTCGACATCAGCGTGACCGCGACCGCCCGTCCGCCGCGGGTGAGGTAGGTGCCGTCCGCGCCGAGGTGGTACTTGACGTCGCCGGCGGTCTCCTGGATATCCTCGTCGAGCTCCAGGTCCGTGGTCTCCACGTGGCCCTCGAACTCGGCCAGGATCGACTCCGGCGGCCGCCCGACCACGTGGGTGATCGCGGCCAGCCGGCCGCGGTGGGCCATGCCGAGCACGATCTCGGCGGCGCCGGCCTCCGAGCAGAGCTCGACGGTCTCGTCGAGCATCGGGATCAGGGCGTCGAGACCCTCGATCGAGAAGGTCTTCTGGCCCAGGTAGGTGCGGCGCAGGAAGCGCTCGAAGACGTCCACGTCGACCAGGCGCTCCAGAAGCGACACACGCTCCTCCGGCGACAGCGGCGTGCGGTGCCGTCCGGACTCGATGTGCTCGCGCAGCCACACGCGCTTCTGGTGGCTGGCGATGTGCTCGACCTCGTAGGCGATGGTGCCGCAGTAGGTCTCGCGCAGGCGTGGGAAGGCCTCGGCGAAGGTCTCGCCGGGCACGAACACGCGCAGCACCTCGGAGGGGATTCGCGCCATCGCCGCCTGCGTGAGGCCGACCCAGGCGGGCTCCAGGGCGGGGTCGCCGACAGGCTCGGACCCGAGCGGGTCGAGCCTCGCCGCCAGGTGGCCGTGGGTGCGGTGCGCCTTCACCACGGACACTGCGGCGCCCACGTGGTGGAGGAACTCCAGGTCCACGCCGGCCGGAGTGGCGCCGGAGCGGGGCCGGGTGGCCAGCTCCGCCACGGCGACCGGCGCAGCAGCTCGCGGGCGCTCGGCCGGTGCGGCCGGCGCCTCGGCGCGCGGGCGGACGTCGAGGCTCTCGGCGACCTCCTCGTAGAAGCCGCCCTCCCCGCGCAGCAGCGCCTCGATCTCGGCCAGGAAGGCGCCGCTCTCGGCGCCCTGGATCACCCGGTGGTCGTAGGTGGAGGTCATGGTCATGACCTTCTCCACGCCCAGCTCGCGCAGGCCCTCCTCGCTGGCGCGCGCGAAGCCGGGCGGGAAGCCGATCGAGCCCGTGGCGACGATGGTGCCCTGGCCCGGCATCAGCCTGGGCACCGAGGCGACCGTGCCGAGGCCGCCGGGGTTGGTGAGGCTCACCGTCGCGCCCTGCAGGTCGTCCACGCCGATGCGCCCCGTGCGCGTACGGCTGACCAGGTCGTCGTAGGCGTCGCGGAAGCCGCGGAAGCCGAGCGCGGCCGCGTTCCGGACCACCGGCACCAGCAGGGAGCGGGTGCCGTCTCGCCGCTCGACGTCGACCGCCAGGCCCAGGTTCACGAAGTCGCGCTCGAGCCGGTGCGGCGCCCCGTCGACGAGCGAATAGGCGTTGCCCATCGCCGGCCGCGACGCGACCGCCTTCACGATCGCCCAGGCGATCAGGTGCGTGTAGGAGAGCTTCTCCTCGCGGCCGGCCCCGGCGAGCGCCGTGTTCAGGTCGCGCCGGCGCCGGTCCAGCTCGGCCACCGAGATGGTGCGGAAGCTGGTCGCGGTCGGGATCGTGAGGCTCTGCTGCATGTAGCCGGCGAGCGCCGCCGGCGGCCCCTTGAGCGCCACCGCGCGCTCCCCGGCCACCGGCGAAACCGGTGCCGGCGCCGCGGCCGGAGGAGGCCCCGCCGGCGCGGCCGGCGCGCGGGCCGCTCCGTCGGCCTGGCGTGCCACGAAGGCCTCCACGTCGCTCCTCCGAACGAGGCCGCCCGGGCCGCTGCCCGCCACATTGCGAAGGTCGACGGCGGCGGCGGCGGCGAAGCGGCGCGCCAGGGGGGTGGTCGGCGGCGCCGTTCCGTCGGTGGCGGTGAACGCCTCGCCCGCCGTCGCCGCAGGGGCGGGCTCGTCGACGCTGCGGTAGTCGGCCTCCGGCGGCGCGGCGGCGGGAGGCGCCAGCCCACCGTCGACGTGGGGCCTGGTGCCGATCGGGGACGGAGCGGGGCCCTCGGCGGCGTCGCCGATCCAGGTCTTGCCGGTGGGGGCGTCGTCGTCCTGCGGGGCCGGCTCCGCCTCGGCCGCGGCGCCGACCGCGACCTCGCCCAGCGGCTGCCCGACCGCGATCGTCTCGCCGGCCTGGGCGAGGATCGTGGCCAGGCGGCCCTCCGCCGGCGCCGGCACCTCGAGGTCCACCTTGTCCGTGGTCACCTCGACGAGGACCTCGTCGGCGCGCACGGCGTCGCCCACGGCGCGCCGCCACTCGACGATCGTCGCCTCGGTCACCGACTCCATGGGCGGCAGCACGATGGGCACCAGGCGCTGGCCGCCGTCCGGCGCCGCCGGCGGGCTCGCTGCGGCCGGCGTGCTCACGAACTCGTCCGGAATGGCCTGCGGGGCGTCCGGCTCGGGCGCGGGCGTGGACGCGGCGCCGTCGCCGTCCGGCGCGATCTCGCCGAGCAGGGCGCCCACCGCCACCACGTCGCCCGGCTGCGCCACCAGGCGGCTCAGGCGGCCGGCGCTCGGCGCCGGGATCTCCACGTCCACCTTGTCGGTGGTCACGTCGAGCAGCGTCTCGCCGGCCTCGACGCGGTCGCCCTCCGCCTTGCGCCACTCCACGACGACGCCCTCGGTCACGGACTCTCCGAGGTCCGGCAGGAGGACGGAGATCGTTGCTTGGGACGCTGAGGACACCGGCACCTGCAAGGTTAGTCGATCGCCGGGCACGAACGTCCCCCCGACCGGCGGTCGACCGTACCCGGCGGAACGGTCGTGCGGACACGCTCACCGGTTTGCCGCGCCCGCACCGGGGGTACTGCGCTGCCTGCCCATGGGCCGCACGGTGCGTCATGCCGGCCTGCCCAGCCGTGCTCACGGCGGCGCGATGGACGGTGCCCGCACTCGCTCGCCGGGGCACGCGGAGTGACGGTCGCCGCGGCGGACCTCCCGCTCGCCGCCGCCGCCGCCGCCAACGACTCGGCGGGCGAGTTCCACGACCTCGCCTGGCGGATCTACTTTCCGATCGGGATCGCCGTCATGGTCGCCGTCGCCGGGCTCTTCGCGGCCGCCATCCTCCGCGCGCGGCGGCGCACCGCGCCGTCGCCGAGGGCGGACCACCCACGGGCGGAGGCCCTCTACGCACTCGCCCTGGCGGCGATCGTCGCGCTGCTGCTGGGGGTGACGTTCGCCGCCGAGTCGCGGGTCGACGCCGTGTCGCCGCGCCCCGCCGTGACGGTGGACGTCACCGCCTATCAGTGGCAGTGGGCCTTCCAGTACGCGGGGACCGATGTCCGGGAGATCGGGACCGACCGGCACGTGCCGGTGCTGTCGGTGCCGAGCGGCGAGACCGTCAACCTGAGCATCACCTCGCGCGACGTGATCCACGCCTTCTGGATCCCCGCGCTCCGGTTCAAGCGCGACGCGAACCCCGGGTTCTCGACGACGGTGAGCCTGCGGTTCGATCGAGAGGGGCGCTTCGAGGGCCGCTGCTCCGAGTTCTGCGGGCTGCGCCACACGGAGATGCGCTTCATGGTGAGGGTGCTCTCGCCCCCCGAGTTCCGCGACTGGCTGGCCGCCCGGGGGAGGGCCGCGACGTGACCGGCGCCGCGAGCGCGGTACCGCGCCCCGCGTTTCGCGGCCTCATCGGCTGGGCCGGCACGACCGACCACAAGCGCATCGGGATCCTGACCGGCTCGACCGCGCTCGCCTTCTTCGCCGCCGGCGGCGCCCTCGCCATGGTCATCCGGGCGCAGCTCTCCGAGCCGGACGCCCACGTCGTCTCGCAGGACGTCTACGACCAGGTCTTCACGATGCACGGGTCGACGATGATCTACCTCGTCGTCATCCCGCTCGCGCTGGCGCTCGGCGTGTACATGGTGCCGCTGCAGGTGGGCGCCGCGAACATCGCGGCACCGCGCCTCGTGCTCGCCGGCTACTGGCTGTACGTCAGCGGCGGCATCGGCATGTACCTGGGCTTCACGACCACGCACGGCGCGGCGAAGGCCGGCTGGTACTCCTTCTATCCGCTCTCGGGGGCCCGCGCGACGCCCGGCCCGGGGATGGACTTCTGGATCGTCGGGGTGATGCTCGCGCTGGCCGGCGCCACGCTGATGGCGGGCGCGATCCTCGCGACCATCCTGCGCCTGCGCGCCCCCGGCATGACCCTGCTGCGCATGCCGGTCTTCACCTGGGCGATGACCGCCACCACGGTGATGACGGTGGTCTCGTTCCCGGTCGCGCTGCTGGGATTCGCGCTGCTGGAGATCGACCGCCAGACCGGGGGCGGCGTCTACGACCGCATCGGCGGGCCGATCGCCTACCAGAACCTGTTCTGGTTCTTCGCACACCCCGCGGTGTACGAGATGTTCTTCCCGTTCCTCGGCGCGGCGGCCGAGGTGCTGGCCGTCTTCGCGGGCAGGCGCTGGTTCGGATACCGCGCCTTCGTGCCGTCGGTGATGGCGTTCGCGGGGCTCTCCACGCTCGTGTGGGGCCACCACATGTTCTCCACCGGCCGCAACACGAACGAGTTCTTCGCGCTGACCTCGACCGCGATCGTGATCGTCGCGGGGATCGAGTACTTCGGGGCGATCGGGACCCTGTGGCTGGGGAAGATCCGCCTCACCGTGCCGATGCTCTTCGCGATCGGGTTCTTCCTGCAGTTCCTGGTCGGCGGCCTCAGCGGCGTGGTGGTCGCCTCGCCGACGCTCGACTACCACCTCACCGACAGCTACTTCATCGTCGGCCACTTCCACTACACGCTCTTCGCCGGGAGCATGTTCGGGCTGTTCGCGGCCCTCTACTACTGGTTCCCGAAGATGACCGGCCGCTTCCTGAGCGAGCGGCTCGGCAGATGGCAGTTCTGGGTGATGGCGGCCGGAACCAACCTCACGTTCTTCCCGATGCTGGTGCTGGGCTACGAGGGCATGCCGCGCCGCATCGCGAGCTACCCGGACAACCCGGGCTGGCAGGCGCTCAACGTCGTGTCGAGCGCCGGCGCCGCGCTGGTGGCGGTCTCCATGGCGCTCTTCGCCGCCGCAGTGCTCGCGGCGTGGCGGCGCCCGTCGGCGGCGGGCCCCGACCCCTGGGGCGGTCACACGCTGGAGTGGGCGACGTCGTCGCCGCCGCCGCTCCTGAACTTCGCGGCCCTCCCGCCGATCCGCTCCTACGCTCCGCTGCTCGACCTGCGCGAGGCGGGCGGCGCGGGGCCGCGGGCGGGGTCGCAGCCGGCGCTCCCGGCGGCCGGGAGGGCGTCGCGGTGAGGGGGCGCGGAGGGCTCGTGCTCGCGCTCTGGGGCCTCTTCCTCGGCGTCTTCGCCGCCGTGCTCTGGGTGTGGGGCCCCTACGCGCTGCCGCCGCTGATCCTGACCTGCGCCGCGGCGGCGGCGCTGCTGGCGGGGCTCGTGCTGATCGCGTGGCCCGAACGAGAGCCCCGTGTCAGGGCGGTGCCCGAGATCAGCCTGCCCTCCGCCCTCGCCGCGGTCGGAGCGACGACGGCGCTCTACGGCGTGAGCTTCGGGCTCTGGCTGGTCCTCATCGGCGCCGGCCTCGGCGCGCTCGGGATCGCGGGGGTGGTGCGCGAGCTGCGCGGCGAGCTGCGGGACCGGGGTGCGCGGTGACGATCATGGCGCTCGTCGGGATCGCCGCCGCCGGATACCTCGCCGCGGCCCGCTCCATCCCCCGGTGGCCGGTGCGGCGGACCGCCTGCTGGCTCCTGGGCGTGCTGCTCGCGGCCGGCAGCGCCCTCGCGCCCCACG
>JAWVEW010000498.1:0-6180 GCA_033856495.1 Miltoncostaeaceae bacterium
CCCACGGTGCCCGCGGCCCCGAAGCTCGGGCCGTCGTTCCCCGCCGGCACGACGGCCACCGAGCCGGCCCGGTCGGCCGCTCGCAGCGCCTGCGCGAGCGGGTCCGGCGCGCCGCCGTCGAAGCCGCCGGCCAGCCCCAGCAGGATCACGTCCGCGCGGTCCCTCGGGTCGCCGTCGCCGTTCGGGTCGACCGCCCGCTCGAGCGCCGCGAGCAGCCGGTCCGTACGGGCCAGCGGCCGCATGCGGCCGTCGACCCGCACGCCGGCGAGCACGCGGTAGACGAGCAGGCGGGGGACGAGCGCCGGCGGCAGCCCGCGCAGCGCCGCAGCGCGCAGCACGATGCCCGCGAGCTGGGTCCCGTGCGCCTCGCCGACGTCCGCGCCGCCCGCGCGGGCGCTCGGGTCGCCGTCGCCGTCCACCAGGTCCAGGCCGCCGACGATGGGGTGGGTGGGGCCCATCGCGCCCCCGAGCCAGGGGTGGCTCACGTCGACGGCGCCGTCGATCAGCGCGATGTGCCTGGGGCCCGCGCGCAGCCCGGGCCGCACGGCCGCCGCGGCCCGGGACGCGGCCGAACGCGCGCGCCCGGCGGGGAGCGGCGTCGGGCGGGTGACGGCCCCGGGGGCCGCCGCCGGCGCGAGGTAGCGGACCGGCACGATCTCCCGGACGTCGGACAGCCCCGCGAGTGCCCCCAGCCGGCCCGCCGGCAGCCGCAGGGCCAGGCCGTTGACGAGGATCCGATAGCGGAACGTGACGGTGGCTCCCAGCGACGCGAGCGCCGGGCTGAGCGCCGCCTGCCGGTCCGAGAGCGCCGCGGCCGCCGCGGCGCGCGCGCCGGGGCGCGCGGCGATCGCCGGCCGCCCGCGCAGGATCACGATCACCGATTCCGTGGAGCCCGGCTGCGGGACCTCGGGCGCGCGGGCCGCATCCAGCGTGTCGCGCCAGGCCGCCGCGGCGGCGAGCGCCCGCCCCCGGGCCTCGGGGGAGCCGGGGGCGTGCGGGGCCGCCAGCAGGGGCACGACGGCGACCGTGAGGAGCGCGCCGGCCGCAGCCGCTGCCGCGGCCACGGCGCCTCCGCTGCGGGTCATGCGGCGATCCCGCCCGGCGGCGCGGTGGCGATCGCGTCCATCGCGAGGTACCGGGGCCAGGGGATCGGCTCCACGAACGTCGCCGCGGCGCCGATCATCGCCGCGTTGTCGGTGCACAGCAGCCGGTCGGGCACCGCCATGCGAAGGCCCGCGGCCGAGGCGCCCTGCGCGACCAGCTCGCGCAGTCGCCCGTTCGCGGCCACCCCGCCGCCGAGCGCGACGGCCGGGGCGCCGTGCTCCAGCGCCGCCCGCACCAGGCGCTGCGCGAGCGGCCGGACGACCGCCTCCTGGTACGAGGCGGCGAGGTCGACGCGGCGGCCCTCGGCCTCCTCCCCCAGCTCCTCCAGCGCGTACCGGAGCGCCGTCTTCACGCCGGCGAAGGAGAAGTCGAGGCTGCCGGGCCGCCCGGCGAGGCCGATCGGGAAGCGGAAGGCCTCCCGGTCACCGCCGGCGGCCAGGCGCTCGAGGGCGGCGCCGCCGGGGTAGCCGAGCCCGAGCAGGCGCGCGCCCTTGTCGAGCGCCTCGCCGGCCGCGTCGTCGAGCGTCTGGCCCACCAGTCGGGGCGCGCGGTAGTCGAGCACCAGCTCGAGCCGGGTGTGGCCGCCGGAGGCCACCAGGCTCATGAAGGGCGGGTCGAGCGCCACCGGCTCGAGCCAGAGGGCGGCGACGTGGCCGGCCAGGTGGTCCACCATCGCGAGCGGCTTGCCGGCCGCGTACGCCAGCGCCTTGGCCGTTGCGACGCCGACCAGCAGCGCTCCGATGAGCCCCGGCCGCTGCGTCACGGCCACGACTTCGACGTCGTCGAGGCCGAGCCCCGCCTCCTCCAGCGCCTGGTCGACGACGGCGTTGACGGTCACGAGGTGGTGGCGCGCCGCCACCTCCGGCACCACCCCGCCGTAGGGCCGGTGGAGCGTCGCCTGGGAGGCGATGACGCTGGAGAGCGCCCGCCGGCCGGCCACGACCGCCGCGGCGGTCTCGTCGCAGGAGGTCTCGATGGCGAGGATCGGGCCGCTCACGGCTCCTCCGCCGGCGGCCCCCCGCGCCACATGATCAGCGCGTCCTCGCCGTTGTCGGAGTAGTAGTGCGGCCGCACCCCGTGATCGGTGAAGCCCATCCGCCGGTACAGGCGGATCGCGGGGTCGTTCGAGACCCTGACCTCCAGCGTGAAGCCGCAGTCGGAGCGCCCGTCGGCCTTGGCGAAGAGCGCCTCCAGCAGCCGCGCGCCGATCCGCTCGCCCCGGCGCAGCCGGTGCACCGAGACGTTGAGCACGTGCCAGACCTCGGCGTACTGGGAGGCCATCAGGTAGCCCAGCACGCGCCGCGCCTCGATCGCCACGAGTCCGGTGGAGCCGCGACGCGCGAGCTCGCCGAGGAACATGGCGCGGGACCACGGCGTGGGGTACGTGTCGCGCTCGATCGCGAGCACCTGCGGCAGGTCCGCCGGGCGCATCTCCCGAACGAAGAGGTGGTGCGCCCTGGCGGGCGCCGCCCCTGCGTCGCGCGAGGTCACGCGGCCACCCCGGCGGGAGCGTCCAACCCCGTGCCCTGGCCGGCCGGCCCGGCGGCGCCGGCACGACGCCGGCGGTTGACCTCGGCGTCGGGAAGGCGCAGGTAGATCGGCAGCGCCGGCCGGCCGCCGCCGGCATCCACGCGCCGCACCAGGTCGAGCGCCCGCGGACGCTGCGCCGGCGAGGTCGGCGGGAGCGGGCGCAGGAGCGGGTCCGCGAGCGCCCCCGCGGCGGCCGGCGCCAGCAGGCCGTCGCCGGCCATGTAGGCGGGACCGAGCCGGCCCGTCAGGGCGCCCAGCCCGGCGGCCAGCGCCGGGGGCGCAAGCGCCGCGGGCGGGAGCACCTCCTCCAGCGCGCCCGAGCCGGGGGCGCCCGCCCGGTAGGCCGCCGCGAAGACCTCGCCGCGGCGGGCGTCGATCAGCGGCACCAGCAGGGCGCCGTCCCGGTCCGGCCCGAGCGCATCGGCGATGCCGAGGGCCAGGGCCTCCAGGGTGGACGCGCCCACCACGGGCACGCCCAGCGCCTGACCGAGCGCGAGCGCCGTCGCCACGCCGATGCGGAGCCCGGTGAAGCCGCCCGGGCCAACGCCGACGACGATGCGGTCGAGGTCGCGGAGGGCGATCCCCGCCGCCTGGAGCAGATGGTGGCCCGCCTCCAGGACGCGGCGCCCTCCGGCGCCGCCCTGCGGCCCGCCGAGCCAGAGCTCGGCGACCGCAAGGTCACCCCGGACGACCGCGAGGCCGGGGCTTGGGGTGGCGGTGTCGAGCGCGAATGTCGGCAACCAGGCGGCGCAGCGGCGAGGCGAGAGCAGGATCCTGCGTTTCCAACAGTATAAGCCGCGATTCCGCGCCTGAATGCAGGAGCTCCAGGCGCAGGCGGGCCGCCGGCAGCGCCGGCATCAGGGCCTCGGGCCACTCCACGAACGCCACGGCCCCCTCCCCGATCGCCTCCAGCGCCAGGCCCAGCTCCTCGTCGTCGGCGCCGCCGAGGCGGTACGCGTCGAGGTGCGCCACGGGCACCCGGCCCTCGTGGCGCTGGGCGATCGCGAAGGTCGGGCTCGTCACCGGCCCGGTCACCCCGAGCGCCCGTGCGGCCGCCCGCACCAGGGTGGTCTTCCCCGCCCCCAGCTCGCCGACCAGCAGCACCAGGTCCCCGGGCACGAGCAGCGCGGCGAGCCCGGCCCCGAGCGCCTCGGTGCAGGCGGGGCCGGCGCTCTGGTAGCGGAGCGGCTCGGCGGCGCTCAGCGCCGCGTCCGGGCCGCCCGCCGCGCGGCGGGCCCCCGGCGGCGCCGACCGGGCCGGCGCGCCCAGGCCAGCGGCCGCACCCCGATGCCCTGCGCGTTCATCGCCGGTCTCCCGGCGACCCCGATGAACCGACGGCGGAACGGGGCATTTCCCGAGACCCCTAGAAGAGTCCGAGCTGCTCGGGCTCCGAGCGGCGGCCGGCGCCGGCGGCGGCCGCGACGGGCTGCCGTTCCGGCTCGGGGACAGGGGGGATCGAGGGCGCCGCCGTCTGCGGCGCTCCGGCGGCGATCAGGGCCGGGATGCGCGCGAAGTCGGCCTCGAGCGTCGCCATCATCGCCGGCGTGTAGAGCGCCGCCGCCGGGTGGTAGAGCGGGTAGAGCACCAGCCCCAGGGGCCCCACCTGCAGGACGCGCTCGCGTCCCCTGACGCGGCTGATCGGGTCGGGCCTGCCGGACAGCAGCTTGGTCGCGAAGTTGCCCAGCGTGCAGACCACCGCCGGCCGGATCAGGCCGATCTGGCGGAACAGGTGACCCTCGCAGGCCGCGACCTCGCTGGGCAGCGGATCCCGGTTGCCGGGCGGCCGGCACTTGAGCACGTTGGCGACGAACACGTCCGACCGTCGCAGCCCGATCGAGGCCAGCATGCGGTCGAGCACCTTCCCGGCCTGGCCGACGAAGGGCAGCCCCAGACGGTCCTCGTGGTAGCCGGGCGCCTCGCCGACGAACATCAGGTCGGCGTCCGGGTCGCCGTTGCCGACGACCACCTGGGTCCGGCCCTCGCTGAGCGGGCAGCGGACGCAGCCGACGACCTCGGCGGCGTGGAAGGCCTCGAGCTCGGCCCTGCGGCGCTCGCGGTCGGACACGGCGGGCAGCGTACCGCCGCGGCCCGGACGCTGTCGGCGGCGCTGGCCCGGAGGTGCCCACGCGAAGGGCGCAGCGTGCGGCATATCCTCGGCCCGCGGGGCGCCGCCGGTCTCGGCGCGCCCTCGGCCTCGGTTGTCCGGCCGCGCGGCAGGGCCTGTCAAGGAACCCGAGGAACAGGGCCGCCTGTCCGATGGGGACTTCTTCGAAGGGCCCTCAGGGCGCTAGACTCCCTGCGTCGAGTCTGTCCGCCTGGCATCCCGAGCCGTCGGGAGCTGGAGCCGGCCTCGGCGGCGCCCGGCCCCCCGGACGTCCCGTCGGCCTGTCCCGGATCGCCGCGCCGACGTCGCGACGCACCCGAGACGGCCCCGTGCCCACTGCCCGCCAGCATTCCCCCCGCCGGCCCCGCCGGTCGCCCGTGCGCCCCGGGGCGCGTCGGTGAGGGTCTGCCGCACCATCGCCGAGCTCCGGTCGGCGACCGCGGTGATGCGGCGCAGCGGACGGCGGCTCGCGCTGGTGCCGACGATGGGCGCGCTCCACGCCGGGCACCTGTCCCTGCTCCGGCTCGCCGCCGCCGGCGATCACGCCGTCGCGCTCAGCATCTTCGTGAACCCGCTGCAGTTCGGCGCCGGCGAGGACTTCCAGCGCTACCCGCGCGACGAGGCCGCGGACCTCGCGCTCGCCGAGGCGGAGGGCGCCGAGCTGGCGTTCGTGCCCGACCTCCACGAGCTCTATCCGGAGGGCTTCGCCACCACCGTCACGGTCGACGGGCCCGGCGGCGACCGGTCCGGCCTCGAGGCGGCGGCGCGGCCCGGGCACTTCGCCGGCGTCGCGACGGTCGTCGCCAAGCTGCTCCTCGCCGTGCGGCCCGACCGCGCGGTGTTCGGGCAGAAGGACGCGCAGCAGCTCGCGGTGGTGCGGCGGCTCGTCCGGGACCTCCACCTCGACGACATCGAGCTCGTGGTCGGGCCGACGGTCCGGGAGCCGGACGGCCTCGCCATGAGCAGCCGCAACGCCTACCTCGGTCCCGAGGACCGCGCAGCGGCGGCGGTCCTGCGCCGGGCGCTCGACGCGGCCGGGCGGCTGGCCGCCCGAGGCGAGACGGACGCCCGCTGGATCGAGGGAGCTGCGCTGGCGGCAATGGAGGCCGAGCCCCGCTGCCAGCCGGAGTACGCCGCCCTCGTGGACCCGGACCGCTTCGAGCCGCTGGAGCGTCTGGACCGTTCCGCCCTGCTGTGCGTGGCCGCCCGCGTCGGCCCCGCGCGCCTCATCGACAACGCCCCGATCAGCCCACCGGCCCCACGGAGAGCCCCCTTGCCCCCCCGTTCCCGCACCATGCTCAAGAGCAAGATCCACCGCGCGACGGTCACCGAGGCCGACCTCAACTACGTCGGCAGCATCACCATCGACACCGACCTGCTGGACGCCGCCGACATCCGGCCGCACGAGCAGGTCCAGGTCGTGAACATAGCCAACGGCGCCC
>JAWVEW010000499.1:0-4842 GCA_033856495.1 Miltoncostaeaceae bacterium
GGGCGATGCTTGGAGATGCTGCTCCTCCGGATTGCGAGCGCGGGTCCCGGGCGCGCGGCGGGCCGCCCGAGGCGCGCGGAGTATAGACAGGCGCTTCCCCGGCGGGCAACGCGATTCCGGCGGCCCCGGCGGGACGATCGTCCCGCCGGGGAGCGCGGAGGTCAGGCTCCTACGTAACCCCGCGCCCGGCCCGGGCGGCCCGCTCCATGCGCTGCCGGCGGACGATCGTGACCACCGGCGTGCTGCGCCATTTCAGGATCTCGAGCACGTAGACGAGGTACGCGGCCGCGGCCAGGGCGACGACCAGCGCCCCGCCGACGGCGATCGTGCCGGCCAGCCGGTAGTGGCCGTGGCCGTCCGAGTAGGGCACGAACCGAGCGGTCACCGCCACGGCCCCCATCAGGGCGGTCCAGCCGTAGAGCGCGAGAACGGTCCGCCGCTGCCCCCAGCCGATGTTGAAGAAGCGGTGGTGGAAGTGGCTGCGGTCGGCTCCGTAGATCGGCAGGCCGTGCTTCAGGCGCTTGAGGATCACGAACGAAGTGTCGAGGATGGGGATCGCCAGCACCAGCAATGGCAGGATCACCGCGACCGCCGCGGCGCTCTTCATCACGCCGCTGATGGCGACGCCGGCGAGCACGTAGCCCAGCAGCATCGAGCCCGAGTCGCCCATGAAGACCCGGGCCGGGTGGAAGTTGAAGATCAGGAACGCGACGCAGGCGCCTGCGAGCGCGGCCGCCAGCACCGCCGGCTGCGAGCGGCCGAGCGAGGCGGCGAGGATGGCGAAGGTGGTCGCTCCGATCCCCGAGACCCCGGCGGCCAGACCGTCCATGCCGTCGATGAAGTTGATCATGTTGGCGATGGCGACGAACCAGAGCAGGCTGATCGGGTACTGCGCCGCGCCGAGGTCTCCCGCCCCGACCAGCGGCAGCGTCAGGTGGTCGATCGTCAGCCCCGCGGACACCGGCACCGAGGCGCACGCGAGCTGACCGACCAGCTTGACCACCGGCGTCAGCCCCCAGACGTCGTCCGCCGCGCCGAGAAGCGCGATCAGCGCGGCGCCGACCACCAGGCCGCGCGCCTGCGCATCGTCGGGGAAGAGGTAGAGGGCGGGGGCCAGGAACCCGCCCAGGATCGCGAGCCCCCCGAGCCGCGGTGTGGGGGCGCTGTGGATGCGCCGTCCGGCGGGGTGGTCGACCGCCCCCACCGCACGAGCGAGGCGGGAGGCGAGGGGGGTCAGGCACAGCACCACCAGACCCGCGACGACGGCGCAGATGAGGGGGGTCAGGGATGTCATGGTGCGCCCGGCGGGCACGACGCGGGCATCCCGGGGATTCTACGAAGCCCCATCGGATCCCTTCAACACGACGCCGCCCGCGCGCCTCATCGGTGGAGCAGATCGGCGATGCGCGTCCGGGCCGCCCGCGGCACGAACGCCGCCGAGGCGGCAACGACGCGCGCGATCGCCCCGGTGGAGATGCGGGTGCGGCCGCGCTCCAGCGCGCGCCAGGTCGCCGTCACCACCGCGGCCGGGTCCTCCTGGGGAAACAGCCGGTACGCCGAGGCGGTGCCGGCCACGTCGTGGAACTCGGTGTCGGTCGGCCCCGGGCAGACGGCGATCACGCGCACCCGGCCGCTGCTCGCACGGCGCGCCTCCAGCGCCAGCGCCTCCGCCAGGCTCAGCTCGAAGGCCTTGGTGGCCGCGTAGACGGCGAGGTAGGGGATCGGCTGCCAGGCCGCCGCCGAGGAGACGATCACCAGGTCCCCGCGCCCGCGCGCGAGGAGCGCCGGCAGCGCCGCGCGGGCCCCCTCCGCCACCGCGGCGCAGTTGAGCTGGACCTGGTCCGCCAGCCGCTGGGGATCGGTGTCGACGAACGCGCCGCGGCTCCCGGCGCCGGCGTTCAGCACCGCCGTCTCGAGGGGCCGCGGCCCCTCCCCGATCGCCCGGGCGCAGGCCTCGCGACCGGCGGGCGTGGCGAGGTCGGCCACGAGCGGGCGCGCATCGATGCCGTGGGCGGCGGCGAGCCGGTCGCAGAGGACGCGCAGGCGCGCCTCGCGGCGCGCGACCAGGAGCAGCGGCTGCCCGCGGGCGGCCAGGCTCTCGGCGAACGCCTGCCCGATGCCCGAGGAGGCGCCCGTGACCAGGGCGAGGCCGCGGTCGATCCCCTCGGCGCCGCTCACGAGGGCGGCGGCAGGTCCGCCGTGCCGTAGAGGCGGTCGCCGGCGTCTCCGAGGCCGGGGACGATGAAGCCGCGCTCGTCCAGCCGCTCGTCGACCGCGGCGACGGTGACCGGCACGTCCGGATGGGCGGCGGCGATCCGCGCGAGCCCCTCGGGGGCGGCGATCAGGCCGGCGAGGCGCAGCGAGCGCGCCCCGGCCGCGGCGACCAGGTCGAGCGCGGCGACGGCCGAGCCGCCGGTGGCGATCATCACCTCGAGCACCAGCACGTCGTCGCGCTCCAGGTCCTGCGGCAGGCTCCGCAGGTAGACGACCGGCGCGAGCGTCGCCTCGTCGCGGGCCATTCCCAGGTAGCCGACGCGGGTGTCCTCGGGCGCCAGGTCGAGCGCCGGCTGCAGGAGGGCCAGGCCGGCACGCAGGATCGGCACCAGCGTCAGCCGCCGGGCCGGCCGCAGGACGGCGGCCGCCGCGACCGGCGTGTCGACGCGGCCGGGCTCGCCGTCCAGGTCGCGCAGGGCCGCCGCCACCACCAGCGTGGCCAGCGCAGCGGCCGCGCGGCGCATCGGCGACGGCGGCGTGGCCGCGTCGCGCAGCGCCGCCAGATGGGCGCCGGCGAGCGCGCCCTCGAGCCGCGTCAGGCCCAGCGGGCCGGATGGAGAGCGGCGGCCATGTCGGAATCACCCTAACCGGCCGATTACCCCTTTGGGGGGACAAGGCCCCCGCCTCGGCGCGCCGACTAAACGACCGCAAGCCCGACGCTCCCCATCCGGGGGACGCGGGCCGCGGCAGACCCGCCGCATGCTTGCCGTCGCACCATCGATCCAGGAGAACGATCGTGAAGATGACGAAGGGACTCGTCGGCCTCGGCGCCGTGCTCGCGCTGAGTTTGAGCCTTCCGGCCGCCGGCCTCGGTGCGCTCGCCGGCGTCCAGGACGACCGGCTCGCGGTGACCCCGCTGAAGGACATCAACGCCCGGCTGAACCTCATCGCCAAGTCCGGCGCGAAGGTCACCCGCGTGGACCTGTTCTGGTCGGAGGTGGCTCCTACCAAGCCTCGCAACCCGGACAACCCCAAGGACAGCGCGTACAAGTGGCAGCACGAGGACGCCATCTTCACGGGCCTCGCCAAGCGGAAGATCATCCCGATCGTCACCGTCTTCAACACCCCGGCCTGGGCCGCCGGCGGCAAGACCGGCCCCGTCGGCGGCTACAACCCCAACATGCCGAACGTCGCCCAGTACGCCCGCTTCATGGGCGCAGTGGCCAAGCGCTACAGCGGCACGTACAAGATCGGCGGCAGGACGCTTCCCCAGGTCCGGTTCTTCGAGGTCTGGAACGAGCCCAACCTGCAGCTGTACATGTACCCGCAGTGGAAGGGCAAGAAGGCGGTCTCGATCGTCAACTACGCCAAGCTGGTGCGCGCCGCCTATCCGCGGATCAAGAAGGCGAACCCGAACGCCGTGGTGATCGCCGGCGTGGCGGGCCCGAAGGGCAAGAGCAACGACACGGGCGTCGGCTCGATCCCCTGGCTGAACGGGTTCATCCGTCAGCACGCCCCGTTCGACGCCTACTCGCAGCACATCTACCCGGCGGCCGGCCCGCGCAGCAAGACCAAGGCCAAGCCCTCCTGGAACACGATCCCGCTGATCCTGCAGACGCTTGACCGGGTCAAGAAGGACATCCCCCTCTACATCACCGAGGCGGGCTACACGACCGCCCCGACCGACTACCGCAAGGTCAAGGTCACGCTGCGGCAGCAGTCCACCTTCCTCGGCCAGGTCTTCGGCCTGCCCCAGGTGAAGTCGAAGCGGGTCCCGGTGGTGGTCTGGTTCAACCTCCAGGACAACCCGAACTGGCCCGGCGGCCTCATCGCGCTCAGCGGCCATCCGAAGCTCGCGCTGCTCTCCTTCCGGAAGGTCGCCCGCGGCGGTCTGATCCCGGCGGAGCTTCAGCTCCCGACCACGAAGCCCGGCAAGCCCGGAAAGGCCGCGAAGCCCGCCAAGAGGCGCGGGTAGAGCGGGAAGCGCTCGCCGAGCGCCCGGCTGCGCTCGCGGAGCTCGTCGAGCTCCGCGTCCGTCGCAGCCGGGCGCAGCGCGCTCGCGATCAGGGCGCCGATCTCCCGGAACTCCTCCTCGCCGAGGCCCCGGGTGGTCAGGGCGGCGCTGCCGATCCGAAGGCCGGAGGTGACCGCCGGCGGCCGTTGGTCGAACGGCACCGCGTTCTTGTTCACCGTGATGCCGGCCCGGGCGAGGCGGTCCTCTCCCTCCTGACCGGTGACCGGCGTGGCCGACAGGTCCACCAGCACGAGGTGGTTGTCGGTGCCGCCGCTGACCAGGTCGAGCCCGCCGGCGACCAGCTCCTCCGCCAGGACCGCGCAGTTGCGCACGGTGGCGCGCTGACGGGCGCGGAACTCGGCGGTCTGGGCGTGGGCCAGGGCCACCGCCTTGGCGGCGATGATGTGCATCAGCGGGCCGCCCTGCAGGTTCGGGAAGACCGCGCGGTCGATGTCGCGGGCGAGCTCGGTGGAGCAGAGGATGATGCCGGCCCGCGGGCCGCCGAGCGTCTTGTGAGTGGTCGTGGTGACCACGTCGGCGATCCCCACCGGCGTCGGGTGCTCGCCGGCGGCGACGAGGCCGGCGATGTGCGCCATGTCGACCAGGAAGCGGGC
>JAWVEW010000500.1:0-4342 GCA_033856495.1 Miltoncostaeaceae bacterium
AGGACATCTGGTACTCCGAGCCGGTCGCAGGCGATCTCGCCGCCGGCCGTCTGGACCTCAACTGCTGCCTCTCCTCGTCGCCCTACCATCAGGGCAAGGCCGACTGGCGCGAGCGCATGCTCGGCACGCGAGCGGGCGACTCGCAGGCGGCGCTGGCCTTCTGCAACCAGGTGGGCGGCCAGGACGAGCTGGTCTTCGACGGCCGCTCGGTGGTGTTCGACGCGCGTGGGGAGCTGGTCGCCCGCGCGTCGCAGTTCGGTGAGGAGCTGCTGCTGGCCGACATCGACCTGGAGCTGGCGGCCCGCCGCCGGCTGCGCGAGCCGCTCGCGCGGCGCCTCGGGGGGGAGCCGCCGCCGGCCCTGCCGGTGATCGCGCCCTCGCCGCTCGACCTCGCCGCGAACGGGTCCGTGGGGCGCATCGCCCCCACGCTGGGCTCCCACGAGGAGCTGTGGGGCGCCCTCGTGACCGGCCTCCGCGACTACGTGGACAAGAACGGCTTCCGCACCGTCGTGCTGGGCCTCTCCGGCGGCATCGACTCGGCGCTGGTGGCGACCCTCGCCGCCGACGCGCTCGGCTCGGAGCGCGTCGTCGGGGTCGCCATGCCCTCCCCGCACTCCAGCCCGCACAGCCTCGCCGACGCGCAGGCGCTCGCCGAGAGCCTCGCGATCCGGCTGGAGGCGATCCCCATCGCGCCGGTGGTCGGAGCCTTCGAGGAGGCGCTGGCGGACCTCTTCGCTGGCCTCCCCCGGGACATCACCGAGGAGAACCTGCAGGCCCGCGTCCGCGGCACCCTCCTCATGGCGCTCTCCAACAAGTTCGGCTGGCTGGTGCTGGCGACCGGCAACAAGAGCGAGATCTCGGTCGGCTACAGCACCCTCTACGGGGACATGGTGGGCGGCTTCGCCCCGATCCGGGACCTCTACAAGACCTGGGTCTTCCGCCTGGCGCGCTGGCGCAACGAGTCGGAGGGCCGGGAGCTGATCCCCCGCCACACCCTCGAGCGGCCGCCGTCGGCCGAGCTCGCGCCCGACCAGCTCGACACGGACAGCCTTCCACCGTATGACCTCCTGGACCGCATCCTCGAGGGGTACGTGGAACACGACCTCGGCGCCCGGGAGCTGGCGGCCCGGGGATTGCCGGAGGAGATGGCCGCCGAAGTGATCCGAATGGTCGACCGGGCCGAATACAAGCGCCGTCAGGGCCCGGTCGGCATCAAGATCACGCCGCGGGCCTTCGGGAAGGATCGGCGCATGCCCATCACGAGCCGCCATGCGTAGGAGTTCGCTGCGAGATCCGTCCGCACGGCGACTCGGAGGTGCCGGGATCCGGGCCGGGCTGGCGGCGCTGTGCCTGGCCGCCGCGTCCGTGCCGAGCCTCGCGGCGGCGGTGCCGGGGACGCAGCGGCCCATCCGGATGGGGACCGTCCTGCCGGGCCGGGTGCCCCTGCTGGTGACCTTCGCGGACCGCCCGACGGGCGAGGAGGCCGCGCTCCGCCTGCGCGGCCTCGGCGTGTCGCGTCCGCTGCTGCCGGAGGCGGGCGTCTGGAGCCTGGTGCCCGTCCGTCCCGGCGCGGCCCGCGCCGCCGTCCTCGCCCGCCCGCAGGTGAGGACGGCGGAGTGGTCGCTGGCACGGCGCTCCGACGAGCTGCCGCGCCGCCCCCGCTCCGACCCGGGCGCCGCGCTCGAGTTCCTGCCGACGAGCCCCGACGCACCTCCGACGGCCACCGTCACCGCGGCGGCGGCGCCCGTGGCGCCGCCGATCGTCCCCGCCGCGGTGGCGCCGGTCTCGGACCCCTTCTTCGTCTCCGGCCGGCAGTGGGGCCTCACGCGGGGGCGCTGGACGCCCGCCATCACCGGCTTCGCCAGCCGGCCCCCGATCGCCATCCTCGACGCCGGCATCGACGTGCACCACGAGGAGTGGTCCGGGCCCAACAGCCCGCTCATCTTCCCGCGCAGCACGGTCCGGGACGACGCGAACGCCGACGACTGGGGCCGCACCGGCCACGGCACCCACGTGGCCGGCATCGCCGCGGCGCCGGCGAACGGCCTCGGCATCATCGGCACCGCACCCGGGCTGGTCACGAGCGCGCCGGTGATCCCGATCCAGATCTCCGACCCCGACGGCCAGAGCACCGACGAGACGATGATCGCCGGCATCCGCTGGGCGGTGCTCCACGGCGCCCGTGTGGTCAACATCTCCGCCGGCGGGCCGGGCTTCTCGCAGGCCTTCCAGAACACGGTGGACTGGGCATTCCGCCGGGGCGCGCTGATCGTGGCCTCGGTCGGGAACGAGGGGGAGGGCCACGACGACTACGTGAACTACCCGGCGGGGTACGCGCACGTCCTGGGCGTGGGCGCCCAGTGCGACGGGGTGGTGGACCCGCCGGACTGCCTGCACCCCTACGGGCCCGCGGCGTTCACCAGCCACAACCGCTCGCTCGACGTGCTCGCGCCCGGCGTGGACATCCTCTCCTCGGTGCCCCTGAGGGTGACCGATCGCGTGGTCGCCCCGGGCTACGCGCTCAAGGACGGGACCTCCATGGCGGCGCCCTACGTGGCCGGCGCGGCGTCCCTGATCTTCGCCGCCAACCCCTCTGCCACGCCGTACCAGGTGCTGCGCCAGATCGAGAACACGGCCACCGACATCGGACCGCGCGGACGCGACGACCTCACCGGCTACGGCGTGTTGAGCGCCCTCGCCGCGGTCACGCTGCCGCTGCCGGCCGACGACCCCGGCGAGGTCAACGACGACGTCCGCTTCGTCGCCAACGAGGCGAGCCTGAAGGAGACCGGGCGGCCGACCGTGATCCAGGCCGCCATCGACCATCACGACGACCCGGACGACCTCTACCCGGTGCTCCTGCGCCGTGGCGAGACGCTGCGCGCGACCGTCACCAGCACGAGCGGGTTCCTCAACCTCTACCTGTGGCGGCCGCGCACGCGCACGGTCTCCGCCCAGGGCGGGGAGAGGTTCAGGGACAACGTGGTCAAGTACGTCGGCCGGCCCGGCAAGCGGCGGCAGGTGCTGGTCGTGAAGGTGCCGTCCACCGGCCGCTACTACCTGAACGTGTACGCGCGTCTCGGCGGCGGCCGCTACACGCTGACGATCAGCCGGCGCGGCTGATGGGCGATCGTCCGCAGCCCGGCCCCGGCGTCTACCTGATGCTGCTCTACGAGTACGGGCCCGACGTGATCGAGCGACGGGCGCCGCACCGGGAGGAGCACCTGCGGCTGCTGCGTCTGCTGAAGGAGGCGGGCAAGGTGCTGATGGCGGGCGCCCTCGGCGATCCGCCGACGGGGGCCGCGCTCGTCTTCCGCACCGAGGACCCGGCCGACGTCGAGGCCTTCGTCGCGGCCGACCCCTACGTCGTCAACGGCCTGGTCACCGACTGGCGCATCCTCCCCTGGCGAGTGGCGGTATAGGGGACCTTCCCACGGCCGTCCTCGGCGACCTCGCCGAGCTGGCCCGGCTGGTCGGCGGCGGGGAGGCGGCCGGCGCGCTCGCTCCCGCCGACGCGGCCGCCTCCGAGGATGCGCTGCAGCGGCTGCGCGCCGCCTACCCGCCGCTCGACCCGGCCGGCCGGTCGCTGCTCGCCCGCTGCGCGCGGGCGCTCGGCGGCCGCCTCGCCGCCCTGCCGGCGGCCCCGCCGGGGGTGGTCGGCCCCGAGGGGCCGGGGCTCACGGAGGTCCTCGGGCGCCTCGGCGTCAGCGAGTTGAGGCCGGGACAGGACCGCGCGATCGCCGCCGCGATCGCCGGCCAGGACGCGCTCGTGGTCGCCGCCACCGGCTCCGGCAAGTCCCTCTGCTACCAGGCGCCGGCGCTGTGCCTGGCGGGGCTCACGGTGGTGGTGAGCCCGCTGATCGCCCTGATCGAGGACCAGGCCGCCCGCCTTCGCGCGGCCGGGCTGCCGGTGGTGGCCATCACCTCCCAGCTCGGCGAGCAGGCGGCCAGGGAGGCGCTCGAGGCGATCCGGTCCGGCGCGGTGCGGCTCGTCTACTGCGCGCCCGAGCGCTTCCACCGAGGCGACTTCCAGGGCGCGCTGCGCGGGTTGCCGGTGGCGCTCTTCGCCGTGGACGAGGCGCACTGCGTCTCCGAGTGGGGGCACGACTTCCGGCCCGACTACCGGCGCCTGGCCGGCTGGCGGGATCGGATCGGGGCGCGCGCCACGATGGCGCTGACCGCCACCGCGACCCCGGCGGTCCAGGACGACGTGGTCCGCGCGCTGGGCCTTCGCGACCCGGTGCTCGTGCGCGGCAGCTTCGACCGTCCGAACCTCTCCCTCGATGTCGTGACCGTCAGCGGCACCGGGGCGACCGCGCGCAAGTGGGCGGCCCTGGCCGCC
>JAWVEW010000501.1:0-3407 GCA_033856495.1 Miltoncostaeaceae bacterium
TCCTCGCCGCCGAAGCGCACGAACCGGATCCCCTCGACGGATGCGAGGATGTCGCCGATCACGACGAGCCCGGAGCGCCGCTCGCGGTCGAGGTCGATCTGGGTCACGTCGCCGGTCACGACCATCTTCGAGCCGAAGCCGAGCCGGGTCAGGAACATCTTCATCTGCTCGGAGGTGGTGTTCTGCGCCTCGTCCAGGATGATGAAGCTGTCGTTCAGCGTGCGGCCGCGCATGAAGGCGAGCGGGGCGACCTCGATCTGGCCGCGCTCGAGCAGGGCCTGCACCCGCTCGGCGTCGAGCATGTCGTACAGCGCGTCGAAGAGCGGCCGCAGGTAGGGATCGACCTTCGCCGCGACGTCGCCGGGAAGGAAGCCGAGCCGTTCGCCGGCCTCGACCGCGGGTCGGGTGAGGATGATCCGGGCGACCTCCTTGCGCGCGAGCGCCGAGGCCGCCATCGCCACCGCCAGGTAGGTCTTGCCGGTCCCCGCCGGGCCGATGCCGAAGGTGATCGTCTGGCGGCGGATCGCGTCGGCGTACCGCTTCTGGCCGGCGGTCTTGGGCGTGATCGCACGCGCCTGCTCGGTCCGGCGTCCGCGCCAGATCACGTCGGAGAACAGGGCGCCCACCGGCTCCGAGCCCTCCACGGCGCTCGCCACCGCCTCGACCGTACCGGGCGCCAGCGCGTGGCCGGCGTCCACGAGCCCGGCCAGCTCGCCGATCACGGCCGCCCCCGCCTCCACCCGCCCCTCCTCCCCGGACAGGGTGATGCGGTTGCCCCGCAGGGCGATCGAGAGCTCCAGCCGCTCCTCCAGGGACCGCAGCACCTTGTCGTTCTCGCCCGCCAGCTCGACCGCGATCCGGTCGGCCAGCTCGATCATGCGCTCCACTCGCCTCCGTTGGCTACATCGTGTCCGAGAGCCGGATCCCGCCCATCACGTGCCAGTGCAGGTGATGGACGCTCTGCCGGCCGTCCTTGCCGTGATTCGTGGTGACACGGTACCCGGCCTCGTCCAGACCTGCCCGCGACGCGGTCTGGGCGATGAAGCTCAGCATCCGCCCCCGCTCCTCGAGGCTGAGCGCGTCCACCTCGGCGATGGACGGCACGTGGCGCTCGGGGATCACCAGCAGGTGCACCGGCGCCTTGGGGGCCACGTCGTGGAACGCGAGCATTCCGTCCGCGCGGTGGGCGACGCGGGCGTCGATCTCGCCCCGGACGATGCGGCAGAAGATGCAGTCCTCAACCGTGCCCACTCGGCCTCCCCCTCAGGTAGTCGCCGGCCACCGCCTCCGCGACCACCGGCACCATCTCACCTGGCGCGCCGGCGCCGCAGGACACGACGAAGCGGGTGTAGTCGGCGCCCAGCCCCACCAGCTCGCCGTCGTCGAGCCGCGTCTCGAGCAGCACGGCGTCGGCGGTGCCCACCCGCCCGCGCCGGTGGACGTCGCCCAGCCGATCGGAGAGGTCGCGCAGCCGGCGCGCGCGCTCCCTGCGCTCGTCGGCGCCGACGGGATCGGCCAGCCCGGCCGCCGCGGTCCCCGGCCGCGGCGAGTAGGGGAACACGTGCACCTTGCTCATCCCCGCCTCGGCGACCGCCGCCAGCGTCCGCTGGAACGCGGCCTCGTCCTCGCCGGGGAAGCCCACGATCGCGTCCGTGGTGAGGTTCAGCCCGGACAGCGCCTCGCGCGCGGCGGCGCAGGCGGCCAGGTAGCGCTCGACCGTGTAGGACCGGCGCATCGAGCTCAGCACCCCGGGGTCGCCCGACTGGAGCGGCACGTGCAGGTGCGGCGCCGCGACCGCGCTCTCGGCCATCGCCTCCAGCAGGCGGCCGCCGACGTCGCCCGGCTCGATCGAGGACACCCGCAGGCGCACCAGCCCCTCCCCCTCGAGGGCCGCCACAGCCCGGATCAGGTCGGCCAGATCGGCGCCGGACCGCTCGTCGCGGTAGGTGCCGATGTTGATGCCCGTCAGCACCAGCTCGGGGTGGCCCTCTGCCAGGCGCCGGCGGGCGTCCGACAGCACGGCCGCGACCGCACGGCTCTCGGCCCGCCCGCGCGTGGTGGGGATGATGCAGAAGGAACAGGCGCTGTCGCAGCCGTTCTGGACCTTCAGGAACGCGCGCGTGCGCCCGTTCGGCCGCGCCTCGTGCTGGCAGCCCATCGGGACGGCGGGCCCCAGCGCCGCCACGATCTCGGCGGCGGCGCGCTCCGCGGAGCGGCCCACCGCAACCACCCCGTCGGCATCGAACTGGGCGGCGTTCAGGTTCACCGCGCAGCCCGTGACGAACGTGCGCGCGGCCGCCCGGGCGGCTCGGTTGGCCTGCTGGCGGCTCTTGCGCTCCGCCTCGACGGTCAGCGCGCAGGTGTTGATCACCCGCACCTCGGCCTGCTCGGGGGCGACCTCGACGTGGCCCGCGTCCAGCAGGCGGTCGCGGATCAGGATCGCGTCGGCCTGGCTCACCTTGCAGCCCAGGAAGCGGACCGAGAAGCGGGCCATCAGCGGCGTCCTCGCACGTCGGGAGAGGCTACCAGCAGGACGCTCGCCCACTGCGGGTCGGCGATCGTGGCCCCCGGCTCCAGCCCGAGGGGCGCCCAGGCGTCGACGGCGCCCGGGACCTCGTGCGGGCGCAGCCCGCTCAGGATCGCGCTCCGCGGCCGCCGCGCCGCCACCGCCGCCGCGAGCGGCGCCATCAGGTCGGCGGTGAGGTTGGCGAGCACCGTGTCCGCGGAAGGGACGGGATCGGTACCGAGCGCCCAGAGCTCGGCCTGCAGCCCGACGCCGTTGACGGCGGCGTTCGCGAGGGTGGCCTCGATCGCCAGCGGGTCGCGGTCGAGCGCCCGCACCGGCGCGTGGCCGAGCCGGCAGGCGGCGATCGCGAGCACGCCGGACCCGCAGCCCACGTCCACGAGCGAGCCGGGCGGAACCCCGAGCAGGAGTTCCAGGCAGCCGCGGGTGGTGGCGTGCTGGCCGGTGCCGAAGGCCATGCCGGGGTCGATGACGACGTCCAGGAGGCCCTCGCGGGCCGGCTCCCAGGGCGGGCGCAGCAGGAGCCGGCCGCCGATCTCCACCGGTTGGTGGAAGGCGCGGAGCGCGGCCTGCCAGTCGGCTCGCTCCGGCGCCGCCTCGACGGCGACCGGCCAGCCGCGCTGGGCGAGCGCCGCCCGCAGCGTCTCGGGCGAGGGGGCCGCCGCGGTGGGGAGCCAGAAGTCCAGCGCAGCACCGCCGTCGGGCAGCGCGCGCTCCCGGCAGCCGGCGCCGAGCAGGTCGCACGCCTCGGCCAGCACCGCCGGCGCGTCCGCGGCGCTCGCCCGGATCGTCAGCCGAACCAGAGGCTCAGCCGCGAGCCGGTCCAGAGGCCTGTCGCCCTTCCCGAGGACGCGCGTTCGCGAACGCGAATGCGCGTCCGGCC